>NZ_LZDE01000342.1 GCF_002009015.1 Microbulbifer mangrovi
GTTCCAGTGGGTAAAGGCCGCGTAGGTGGTACTGTCAGCCGGCATGTCCGCATTACTCCACTGCCCCTCGGAAGCATCCGCATAGCCAGCCGGGATTCCGGCAAACCCGAGGTACAGGTCAAAATATGCCTGCGCCTGGTCGCCCCACTCCAGTTCGTGGTGTGCGGAGATATCTTCTTTCGCCAGGTATACGCCCGCCACATAGTCGGCACCGATAAACGGACCGAACGCATCCATGTCCCCGTTCAGGGTGAATTCCTGTGAGACCATTTCCGTGTTCAGGGACTCATTGATCACCAGAATGTTGGCACCGGTAAAGTCGGCGTCCATATTCCACTGGGAGATACTCCAGTCGCGGTAGCTGGTGACAGAGTTGAGAGTGTTACCGGAAGCCAGTTCCCAGCGCATTTTAAGCACCACACCCTGGTCTTCGATGTTCTGGTCGGTCTTGCCGCTCAGTACCTGCTCGTAGTCCTCGAAATCGGAAGAAGGTGCTTCCAGTCCGCGTGCGGGTATCAGGATTGTGTCGATAAAACCCTGCAGGGGGCCATCAACCACATCCACCTGTCCGTAGCAGCAGTTGTTAATCTCGTCGGACCAGTCCGCGATCAGGTGGGCAGAGAAAGTATCGGACGGCTCGTACAGGAACTGCGCCTTGAGTGCGCGCGGTGCACGCTCGTTGTAGCTGCCTCCGTTGGGATCTTCGATATAGCCATCCTGCTGACCCCAGAGACCGGCAACGCGCACTGCAAGGTCATCACTCAGCGGCAGATTGACTGCGCCACGCGCCATCTGTTTGCCGTAATTTCCGGCACCCATTTCGTAATCCAGAGTGACCGCATCGGTCGTGGGAGCAACACTGTTCAGGATCAGGGCACCTGCGGAAGTGTTCTTGCCAAACAGCGTACCCTGCGGACCGCGCAGGATTTCCAAACCGCCGATATCCAGCCAGTTCTGCATCGCCTGACCGGCGCGGGTGCGATATACACCGTCTACAAATACACCCACAGCCCCCTCAAAGGCGCGACTGTTACCCACGGTGCCGATACCACGGATCATGATGTTGGCACTGTTGGCAGCACTGTTGGTGACGTCAAACTTGATACTGGAAGAGATCTGCTGGATGTTGGCGATGCTGTCCACCTGGGCCATGGCCAGGTCTTCAGAAGTGGCCGCAGTAACTGCTACGGGTACATCCTGCATACTTTCTGCACGCCGCTGGGCAGTAACCACTACCTCTTCCAGCTGGCGTCCCTCCCCTTCCTGCGCCATAGCAGGTGCAGCAGCGGCGATAGCCGAGGCTATGGCACTGATTCTGAACAGGGTATTTACGGATATTCTGGTGGACTTGTTTTTCATCGCCATGGGAGATCTCTCCTCAGTCTTTATCTTTATTAGTGGCGGCACTGGTTACGGCCCGGCCGCGCCTTCGCAAAACATCCATTTCTTCGGATTGAGGTCAGTATGCGAAGGTGGCCGAGTAAAAAATTCGTCCATTCCGATGAAATTACATCGTTTTCCGGGACTACGCCGAACCACTCTGGTGCAGTTTCGGGCTCACCTGCATCCAGCAGGGGGTGGGACAAAAAGGAATCAGGAGATGAGCTGCAGCTTGCGTGCGATGGCCAGGGCCTCGGTGCGACTCTGGGCATGCAGCTTGGCATTGATATTTCGCAGGTGGGTACGCACGGTGTTTTGCGATACAAACATCCGCTCACTGATGGCACCGTTGGAGAGGCCCTCACCCAGCAGGCGCAACACCTCAAACTCTTTGCGGGTCAGTTTTTCCAGCGCTTGACCGTCGACTCCCTGGGGGCGCGACGCAGTGGCGGCCTCCGGTCCGGTAGCGGCTTTCAGGTCCCTCACCAGCTGCCGGAACAGGGCCTGCGGGTCCCGCTGAAACTGCTCCAGATCAAACGCCACCCCCTGCTGCACAGCGAGCCGCTGCAGTAGCTGCAGTGCCAGCTCGCCCTCGTCGAGGATCAGGCGCACATAGTGTTCGGACGCGGCGATCTTGAGTACATCGCGCACCTGGCGCAGCGCAGGCTTTTCTTCGCCGGCGCGAAACAGCGCGAGGGCATACATCAAGCGCAACTTCAGCGCCCTGCGACCGCGACCGGAGGACTCCGCGGCGCTGATCAGGCCTTTGAGGCTGCGCGCCGCAGTCTGGGCATCGGCAAAGTGTATTTTCCAGCGCAGTTCTGCATCCTGCGGGGTGTCCAGGTCACTACCGAACAGTGACCAGCGCTCGAACCGCTCCCAGTCGCCAGCGCTGGCGGCGCGCTTCAGTTCATCCCGTGCGGACTGCTTGTCACCCTCCAGCAGGAAGATCCGGCTGCGCTCCAGACGCGCACTGGCCACCAAGCGCGGCAGTTCATTGCGGTAGCCGAAATATTCGAGTTCGGTAATTGTCTGGAAGGCCCCATCGTGATCGCCGCGCGCATAGAGGATCCGCGCGAGGTTGCGGTGGCCGCAGATCAGGTGGTCCGGGACCCCCTGCTCTTGCACCAGCGGCACGTAGACCTGAAGCAGGCGCTCGGCCTCACTGAACTGGCCACTCTCGTACCACACTTCCGACAGCAGAATCGCGGCCATCGCATTGCCGTTGGTCACCAGGCGACCATTGCGCTCACTGGCACCGGCGGCAAGCCGGAAGCGCGCGGTGCCCTGGCGCAACCGTCCCTGCAACAATTCGATGGCGCCCTCGACACATTGCGCAAAAATATGGGTAAACGGTGTGCAGTCGATAACCTGCAGGCGACGCCCCTCATCGAGCAGATCCTGAGCTTCGCGATACTGCCCGATTACCAGTGCGACATACGCCAGCGAGGTACGCAAAATGGCGTGCGGGAAGGTTCGATTGGCCGGCAGGCGCTGTATATTTTCAGACGCTACCCGGTAGGCCTCTTCATGGCGATCCAGCATGGACAACAGCATGGGACGCAGCGCCATACCGTGTTCGTGTACCTCGGAATCCGCCGGGGCGCCCTGCTCGTATTCATTCAGCTGTGCCATGGCATCGGCGGCGCCGCGGGTAAACGCGATCGCCCATACATGGACAACCTGTAGCCCCGGCCACTGCGCCAGTTGTCCGGCGGACACCAGCCCCATCAGACGGGTCAACAGCAGGCCCCTGCCATCTCCTAACAAGCGTTCTGCATGACGAGAAAAGAGCGGCAGTGCATAGTCCATATCGCCAGACTTGAGAGCCTGCTCGATGGCGGGCACCACCCGCTCCTGGGCCAGATAGGCGTCCGCAGCAGCGCGGTGCAGCCGCGGGATACGATCCGGCTGACGCAGTTGCAACTGCCCCTGGAGGAATACCGCAAACATGCTGTGGTAGCGGAACCAGCGCCCCTCCTCGTCGAGGGGCTCCAGCAGGTAACTACTGCGCGAGAGCGCCAGCAGCTTCTCCTGGCTGCCCGCCTCGCCACACACCGCATCGCAGAGTTCTGCGCTGAGCTGCGGCAAGATACTGGTATGCAGCATGAAATCACGCAGCGCCTCAGGCTGCCGCGCCAGCACCTCCTCGCCGAGGTAATCTGCCACCAGGGCACTGGAACCGGAAAAACCGGCGACCAGTCCCGCTGGGTCACGACACTGCTCCAGGGCGAGATACGCCAGCCAGAGTGCAGCCGCCCACCCTTCGGTGGTCTGGTGCAGGGTCGCAATATCCTCAGGGTCTATCTCCAGGCCACACTCGCGCTGCAGGAACTGGGTGGTCTCATCTGCGCTGAAGCGCAAATTATTGGCATCGATCTCCTGCAATTGTCCACGAGCACGCAGGCGTGCCAATCCGATGTCCGGCTGGGTGCGCGATCCGAGTATCAAGCGTCCACCGGACGGCAAGCGCTCTGCCAGCTGGCGCACAAAGGCCAGCGCAATCCCGTTCTGCAGGACTTCGATATCATCCAGGAACAGGGCAAATGGAACCGGCAGGGATTCCACACGGTCGAGCAGGTCCAGTGCCGCCCCGCCCGGTGAATCCGCCTCCCACTGCTCGCTGTCGGGGGATAACTGGTCCAACGCGCGCGCCAGAAAATGCAGCAGCCGCGCGCTGTCATTGTCCGCCATGTCCAACCGTACCCAGGCCGCAGGCACACCGCTTTGCACGAGCTGTTCGAATGTCTGGCGCATCAGGGTGGATTTGCCAAATCCTGCCGGCGCCCTCACCAGTGAAACGCGCGCGCCGGCACCATCGCAGAGTTGCTGGCACAGCGCGGAACGGAAAATCTGGAAGGGTGGGGTCTGGGGACAGGAAAGCTTGGCGGGCTGCGCAATGACCTTGCGCGCGCCCTGATCTGGTGCAGGAGTGTAATGCGTGCGTGCTGAATCAGGCATCGCAGCACCACTCGAGAGACTGGCCGGCAGGCAAAATATCCCCCCGCGACCTGTGAGGATTCACAGATCGCAAGCGACCAAACCCGATTTTGTCCGGGGGAAGAACCATTATCCAGCTCTCTTATCACTATATGGCAGCGGACTTGTACAACTTCATCCAAACAGGACAGTGCTGCCAGTGTTGTATTTATTATTGGTTTGAAAATATGCCGCGCGCCCTACGCTGTCAACCAGACCTAAGCAGGAAGCGCCCGCGCGCGGCGGCGAGGCCTCCCGTTGCGACCAGCGTGATAATTCAGGTCAGCGATTGAGCACGAGCGCGAATCACCTCGCGCGCTTCGCTGACCATGCGCTGTAACAGCTCTGCACAACTCGGGATATCATCGATCAAGCCGATCACCTGACCCGCTGTCCAGATGCCGCCTTCCACATCCCCCGCTTCCAGCACCTGTTCGCGCCCGCGGGCACCGGCCACCAACGGCTGCAAGTCGGCAAAGTCGGTATCTCCCGGGCGCCCTTCAATGGACACCACTTCAGACGCAATGGAGTTGCGGAAAACCCGCGCAGTATTGTTGAGCGTGCGGAAAATTAATGTGGTCTGGCGTTCATCCGCATCCACCATGGCCTGCTTCACGTTGCGATGCACCGGCGCTTCTTCTGTAGCAACAAAGCGGGTGCCCATGTTTACCCCCTCCGCACCCAGCATTAGCGCAGCGGCCAGCTGGTAGCCATTGCCAATGCCACCGGACGCGATAATCGGAATGCTCAGTTTCTTTGCCGCCGCGGGCAACAACACCAGGTTGGTGACATCGTCTTCCCCCGGGTGACCGGCACACTCAAACCCATCCACACTTACTGCATCGCAGCCAATCAACTCCGCTTTTAAGGCGTGACGGACTGACGTGCACTTGTGAATCACCCGAACCCCATTTTCCTTGAACATCGGAATAAAGTCGGCGGGATTGCGGCCTGCGGTCTCTATCACTTTTACTCCACCATCAATGGCCGCCTGTGCATATTCGTCGTAAGGCACCGGATTGATGGTCGGCAAGATGGTGAGGTTTACACCGAAAGGCTTATCGGTCATTTCCCGACAGCGCATTATCTCTTTGTAGAGATCTTCCGGCGAAGGCTGGGTGAGCGCGGTCAGGATACCGAGGCCACCGGCGTTGGATACGGCGGAAGCGAGCTCCGCGCGGCCCACCCACATCATGCCCCCCTGGACGATCGGGTACTCGATACCAAGCATTTCAGTAATTTTTGTTTTCACGGTCAGCTCTCCGGCATAAAAATTCGTTGCGATTGCGTCCCGCTTACGCAGGCTTCTTGCGGTAATCCAGTCCCATGTCCCGGGAAATGATTTCCCGCATGACTTCGCTGGTTCCGGCATAAATTCGAGAAATGCGCGCATCCGCGTAACGGCGTGAAATACGGTACTCATCCATATAGCCGGCGCTGCCATGGAACTGCAGGCACTGATCGACAACTCGCCCCTCGAGCTCCGAACAAAACAGCTTTACCTTGGCTGCATCGGCACCGGTCAATGCGTCGGCGTTCAACTCCTGCACACATTGATCGACGAACACCTGCGCAACATCCAGTTCGGTACGCATGCTGGCGAACTGAAAACGATTATTCTGGAAACTGGCAACCGGACTGCCAAACACTTTGCGCTCACGGGTAAATTCCAGGGTTTCGTCCAGTGCAGCCGTGGCATTGGCAATAGAACAGGTGGCACTTTGCAGACGCTCCTCCGCGAGATTCTGCATGAGGTAGTAAAACCCTTTGCCCGGATCACCGAGCTCGTTATTTTTAGGGATGCGCACATTGTCAAAAAACAATTCGGCAGTGTCCTGGGCTTTCATCCCCAGCTTGTCGAGGTTGCGGCCGCGACTGAATCCCTCCATGCCACGCTCCACAAGAAACAGACCGACACCGTGCTTGGCGGCATCGCTGGTTTTCGCAGCCACCACAAACAGGTCACCGATGATGCCGTTGGAGATATAGGTTTTCGCACCAGTGAGACGCCAGTGATCACCACAATCTTCCGCGCGGGTTTTCATGGCCGCGAGGTCGGAGCCGGTATCTGGCTCGGTCATGGCAATCCCCAGAATGGTCTCACCACTGATACAGCCGGGATAGAACCGATCTTTTTGTTCTTCCGAGGCCAGGTTACCCAGGTAACGGCCCACCAGCCGGTTGTGGGTGGGTATAAAAATATCTCCGCAACCCGCCCGGTACAGTTCCTCGATCAAAACCTGCTCGTAGCGGAAGTCATTCAGGCCCAGCCCCCCAAAGCGCTCCTCCGCCCACATGAACAGAAAGCCGTTTTCCCCGGCCTTGCGGAAGATCTCGCGATCCACCACTCCCTTGCGACGCCATTCCTCCATGTGCGGCACCGCCTCCGCCAGCAGGAACTTGCGTACAGAATCGCGAAACATTTCGTGATCACTCTCAAACAGTCTTCGCTTCACCGCACCGATCTCCTTTTTTTAACCACCGGCCGTTGGTAACCACTGGCCTTCGTATCTGCACCACCTGTGAGTTTTCAGCAGCATACACAGACTTACTTGCTTGTTACAAGTATGTTTGTTGGTTAGACTGGCACAAACTGGCGCAATCCGGTATTCATGCACCGCAAATTGACGCCGGGGTCCTCATTCCAACGGACCCCAGACCGCAAGGAATTTCCATGAGCACCGATACAGCCACAAAACCGACACGAATGACCCAGGCAGAGCGCAGCGCCCAATCGGACAGCCAGATGTTCGAGGCCGCGGTTCACCTGATCGTGGACCAGGGGCCACAGCGGGCCACACTGGCGGAAATTGGTACCACTGCCGGCTACAGCCGCGGCCTGGCGGCCTACCGCTATAAAACCAAGGACGTGTTCTATTCCGCGCTGATCGAGCATCTGCACCTGCGCTGGTGTGAAGAACTGGATCGCTCTACCGCCGGGACCTCCGGTATCGATACCGTCATTGCTGCCGTCTCGGCACTGCAAAATTTTGTACGCTCAAATCCCCACCATTTGCGCGCCATGTTCAAGCTCTACTACCACACCATTGACCACCATTCAGAAATCACCCAGAAGCTGCAGGAGATCCACCACGCCCAGCGCAAGCAGGCGGCGCGCTGGATTGCGGAGTGCGCAACCTTTCGCACCAGCCCGCTCACGCCGGAAGCCTTTGCGGAACAGTATTGCGCGCTCATATTTGGCGGCATCTACCAGTGGCTGGTGAACCCGGAGGGTATTCATCTCGATCAGCTGCTAGAGCACAGCAAAATCAGCCTGAAGCTGATCGCCGGCGGCAGCTAGCGCGCCACCATCAGTAATAACACCAGGCTGCCGGGCCCCGAATACGCATTCAGATAACCCAGACCGACCCATTTGAATAAAGGTGAAATAATAAGAGGCGAGCGGTGATGAAACAGACGGACGAACTTTCCAATACGGAATTTGACTATGTGATCGTGGGTGCAGGCTCCGCTGGCTGTGTGCTGGCAAATCGCCTCAGTGCCGATGGTCGCTTCAGTGTCTGCATCCTGGAGGCAGGTCCTCCCGACAATAGTCTGCTGATCCATATGCCCATCGGCATCGGCTTTCTGGTTGCCGGTACCAAGTACAACCTTCCCCACCACACCACCCCCCAGCGTCACCTGAACAATCGCACACTTTTCTGGCCGCGCGGAAAAACCCTCGGCGGCAGTAGTGCGATCAATGCGATGGTATACATTCGCGGTAACCCCGGGGACTACAACGACTGGGAGTCAGCAGGCAATCCGGGCTGGAACTGGGACACCCTGCTGCCCTATTTTCTCAAGGCGGAAGGCAACCAGCGCGGTCGCGGTCCACTGCACAATGACAGTGGTCCGCTCACAGTATCCGATTTGCGCTGGAAGACCCGCGCCGGGGCCGCGTTTATCGAGTCTGCGGTCAGTGCCGGATACCCTGCCAACAACGATTTCAATGGCACCGAGCAAAACGGATTCGGCTTTTACCAGGTCACACAACGCGATGGCCGGCGCTGCTCTGCGGCCACCGCCTACCTGCACCCCGCCAGTGAACGCAGCAATCTCACGGTGCTGACCAATGCGCGCGCGGCGAAAGTCTTACTGCGTGGCACCAGCGCGTGTGGCGTGCAACTGACCGATGGGCGCACAGTACTCGCCAGTCGCGAAGTCATCCTGAGTGGCGGTGCGCTGCAGTCTCCGCATCTATTGCAACTATCGGGTATTGGCAATCCAAAGCATCTACAGCAGGCCGGCGTTTCGCCCATTGTGGACCTGCCGGGGGTTGGCGAGAATTTACAGGATCACCTGGATGTCACACAGGTGGTCAAGGTGAACCGTCCGATCACCTTCTCTAATTCCCTCTGGCCGTCGCTCAAGGCTGCTGCCAGCCTGCCCGAGTTCCTGTGGCGCAACACTGGCATGCTTACCAGTAATGGTGCTGAGGCCGGCGGATTTACCCGCTCTTCTCTCGCCGGGGACTATCCAGACCTGCAGTTCCATCTGACCTCTGCCCCGTTATTTGATCACGGTCGACACCGACCCGGGGGATACGGGTACTCGCTGCACATATGCGGCTTGCGCCCCCTGAGTCGTGGCAGTGTGCGCCTGCAGAGTGGCAACCCGGAGGAACTGCCGCTGGTAGACGCCAACTATCTCGATGCCCAGGAAGACCTGGAAGTTCTGATCGAAGGCGTGGAACAGGCGCGGGACATTATCGAACAACCGGCCCTGGGCCAGTACCACAAGCACTGGTGGCTACCGGAAAAAAGACTGGCGTCCCGCAGTGACATCGAAGCCTTTATCCGTCAGCATGCGGAAAGTGTTTACCACCCGGTAGGCACCTGTCGTATGGGTTCTGATGAAATGGCCGTGGTTAACCAGAATCTGCAGGTCCACGGCGTGGAGGGATTGCGTGTGGTCGATGCCTCCATCATGCCCAACATCGTGAGCGGCAATACCAACGCGCCGGTCATCGCAGTGGCAGAGAAGGCGGCGGACCTGATTCTCGAAGGCACCCTGCCACGAAAAATAGACGACCGTATGGAAAAAACTGCATCCGGGAACGTTGCGGGCGCCTGACCTTTCTAATGCACGGCACTTCACCCGGATTCCAACGCGGCGAACGTATCTACCACGGCAACTCTGTAATCGTCTTGTAATGAGACCCGGGGTTGCCGCCCTTTCCCCTCCCCCACCAATCCATTACGGGCAATCTGAAACGCCCTGGAAAAATTATTTTTCCCCGGTGCATCCAAACGCGCACCTCACATGGTCAATAAAATCGTTACACAGACCATTTACCGCGGATCCAGCTCCTCTCGACTCTGGGCCGTGGCAAGACTTCACAATTCCGTGGTTTTATCACCCACACACACCAACGGGACTGTTGGCGATTAATTCGAACCAGGCAGGATGAGAGCAATGAATAAACGAATCATGAAGGCTGCCGCGCCAGTGATCGTACTTACACTGGGGTTTGGCGCTGTACAACTTATGTCTGCCTCCAAGCCGGCGCCAGAGAAAAAAATAGAAGAGCAACGGCCAGTATCACTGGTGTACACCGAGGCGCGGCAGGAAGCCGTGCATCTCGCAGTGACCACTCAGGGAGAGGTCCGTGCACATACAGAAATTCAACTGACGCCGGAAGTATCGGGCCGGGTGGTAGCTGTCGCCAGCAGCTTTGCCGAGGGCGCGGGATTTGAATCCGGCGAAACCCTTATCCAGCTGGACGACTCAGACTACCGCCTCGCTTTTGCCCGCGCCGAGGCCGGTGTAGCACAGGCAGAAGTCCTTCTCCTCCAGGCCCAGGCCGCAGCCAAAATCAAGCGGCAGCAGTGGCTCGAGCTGAACCCGAACAAACAACCTTCCCCATTGCAGGTGAATAAACCACAGGTACTGGAAGCGGAAGCGAACCTCCGTTCCGCCAAAGCCGAACTCGCCGACGCAAAACTGAATCTTGCGCGCACCAAAATCCGCTTGCCGTTTCGCGGACGGGTAGCAAGCCGTGACATCGGTATCGGCCAGTACGTCACGCCGAGTACCGTCCTCGGCCACGTGTTCGCCACCGATCGCGTTGAAATACGCCTGCCACTTACCGACTCCCAACTACTGGAACTGAACCTCCCCATGGGCTTTGAAGCCAGTGACAAGAATTCCGGTCCGGCAGTGACCCTGTCCGCACAAATTGGCGCGCAGCAGCACTCCTGGCAGGGGCGTATCGTCCGCACTCAGGCGGCTGTGGATCAGCAAACACGCCTTATCTATGCCGTGGCAGAAGTGGAAGACCCCTACGGCGCGGGTGCCAGCCACGGAGCACCACTGGCAGTAGGCCTGTTTGTCACTGCCGAAGCGCAAAGCGAACAGGAACAGCAGGCAGTGGTCGTTCCCCGTTCCGCATTGCGTAGTGCCGACAAGGTGTACGTGGTGGATGAAAACGATCAATTGAATATCCGCACCGTCGACGTGCTGTCCACCTCCGAAAACCGTGTAGTACTCGCCGGCGGAATTGCAGACGGCGAGCGTGTGGTTACCTCCACGGTCGCCAACGCGGTCGACGGCATGAAAGTGCAGCCGATCACCCACCTGGCCAGGAACTAAGGGAGCCGGTCGATGAACAATTTGATTGCATGGTGGGCACGCAATCCCGTGGCCGCCAATCTCGCCATGATTTTTATCTTTGTCGCAGGCCTGATCGGGTTTAACAGCATGGAGCGGGAGATGGACCCGCAGGTTCGCTTCCCGGGCCTGGAGATCCGTGTTTCCTGGCCGAGCGCTGCGCCGCAGGAAGTCGAAGAGCAAATTGTGGCGCGTATCGAAGAAGCCGTCAGCGATATGGACAATATCGAGTGGGTGCGCTCCTCTTCCTCTGAAGGCTCCGGTGAGGTGTATATCCTTGCCGAGAGTAACGTGGACTTCTCTCGCTTTATGAACGACGTGAAAATCCGTGTAGACGGTATCTCGTCCTTCCCCCGGGATATAGAACCCCCGCAGGTGCACCAATGGGTAAACCGCCAGGAGTTTATCCGGGTTGCGGTACACGGAGACCTCGGCGAGCGGGAACTGAAGCGCCTGGCCGAACAGCTGCGGCGCGAGGCGGCCACCCTGCCCGCCGTTTCCGTGGTAAACCTGTTCGGCACACGCATGGAAGAAGTTTCCATCGAGGTCAGTGAAGAGGCCCTGCGCCGCTACGGCATGACCTTTCAGGAAGTGGCCGATGCAATCCGCAAAAGCTCTATCAACCAGTCCGCCGGTACAGTGCGTACCGAAGTGGGCACCTACCAGTTAAAGGTGCGCAACCAGGCAGACTCCGAGCAGGAGTTCGGCAATATCATCGTGCGCCAGACCGCCGATGGCGGCACCATCCGGGTCGCGGATGTAGCCACCGTGGTGGACGGGTTTGAAGACAATGAAATCCTCGCGACTTTGAACGGGGAACCAGCGGTGCTTCTGCAGGTGATGAGCACCGAGACCATGGACATCCTCACAGCCTCCGAGTCCATCCGTAACTGGATTGCCAAGCGCAATGATACTCTGCCCGCCGGGGCAAAGCTTACCCTGTGGACCGACAATGCCGAGGACTTCAAGGGCCGCCTGGAAACCATTGGTTCCTCAGCATTTATGGGCCTGTTCCTGGTGCTGCTGGTACTGGTATTCAGCCTGCGCCCCAAAGTCGCTTTCTGGGTCGCCTTTGGTATCGCCACCGCTTACGCCGGTGCATTTGTGCTGCTCCCCAGCATGGGGGTTTCCCTCAATATGCTGTCCACCTTTGCCTTCCTGCTTGTGCTCGGCATCGTTGTGGATGACGCAATTGTGGTGGGCGAAAGTATTCATACGGAATCCCATAACCCGGAACACGGCAATGACGAGAAAGGCCGCCTGGGCGCTGCGGTGCTCGGCACCCAGCTTGTCGCGAAACCGGTGATCTTTGCGGTGGTGACCACCATCTTCGCTTTCTTGCCGTGGATTTTTATCAGTGGCTCCACCAGTGAATTTACCCGCCATATCACCTGGGTGGTGATTCTCGCGTTGCTGTTCTCACTGATCGAGTCCCTGTTTATCCTGCCGGCACACCTGCGCAATCTGAAACCACGCACCAAGCTCGGCTGGTTTGGTCGCATCCAGAAAAGTATTGCCGACCGCATTATCTATTTTGCCCAGAACCACTATCGTCGCATTGGCCAGTGGGCCGTTGATCGCCGCTACCTCACGCTGAGTATTTTCGTCGCCGTTATGATGATTGGCTTCGGTATGTTCGGCAGCGGCTGGGTGAAAAAGGGCTTTATGCCCGAAATCGAGTCCGACGAGGTGATCGTCAACGTCGTCATGCCCGAGGGTGCGCCCTATAGCCGCGCACTGGAAGTGCTGGCACAACTGCAGGACGCGGAGAAGCGCCTAGAGCAGGAAGTGAACGAACGCACGGACGGCAAAGGTGTGCTGATCGAAAACTGGTACACCCGTTCCCGCCGCGACAGCGTCATGGCCATCGTCAAACTGGCACCACCAGAACTGCGCGATATGTCTGCCAAAGACGCCGCACTGCGACTGCGTGAATTGCTGGGTGATATCCCGGACGCAAAAGAGGTCTCGGTACAGTACTCCTTCAACAATGGCGGTCCCGGATTCGAGCTTTCCATCCGCCACCCCGATCTGAATGTGCTGCGAACGGCAACTGCTGACCTCGAAGAGCAGCTGCGCACTTACGAAAGTCTCTACGATGTACGCAACAACCTGGAGGGGGCTTCCGAGGAAATCCGGATCGAGCTGAAGCCGGGCGCAACCAAACTGGGGCTGACCCTGGCGGACGTGAACCGTCAGGTACGCCAGGCGTATTTTGGTGAAGAAGTACAGCGACTGCCCCGTGCCGGTCAGGACGTCAAAGTGATGGTGCGCTATCCGCTGGAGTCCCGTCGTTCCATCGAAAGCCTGAAAGACTTTCGTGTACGCACATCGGACGGACGCGAGGTACCCCTGCTCGCGGTGGCCGAACTGCATTATGCGCCGGGCATCAAACGTATCCAGCGCTGGAATGGCAATCGCGCGGCACGTGTGATGGCAGACCTGAAAGATGATGTGCGCGGCGACATCATGAAGGACCTGAATGAAAACTTCTTCCCCAACTGGGAAAAGCGTTACCCCGGAATCGTCCGCGGTGCCGTAGGTCAAGCAGAGGGTGAGAAACGGTTTATCCAGGAAGTGCTGGGCCTGTACATCATGGCTTTCTTCGGTATGTACAGCCTGCTGGCCATCGCCTTCCGCAGCTACTCGCAGCCGATCCTGATCCTGATTGCCATCCCGTTCGCTTTTATCGGCGCAATCTTCGGCCACGCGGTAACCGGTATGACCATGGCAATCTTCAGCTATTTCGGTATCGCCGCCGCCGCGGGAGTGGTGGTCAATGACAACCTGGTGCTGATGGATCACTGCAACCGCCTGCGAGAAAAGGGTATGGCACCACTCAAGGCCGTAGTAGAAGCCGGCGTTGCGCGCTTCCGCCCGATTCTCCTGACCACCATAACCACCATCGTCGGTCTGTTGCCGATGATGCTGGAGCGCAGTATTCAGGCGGCCTTCCTGCAACCCATTGTGGTAGCACTGGCATTCGGTGTATTTGTCGCTTTCTTCGTGACCCTGCTGCTGGTGCCGGCCATGTACGGTATTGGCGTGGATATCAACGGTCTCGCAGCGCGTAGTAAAGCCAGGCTAGTGCGTGGTTTAGGTAGCAAGCCGCATTCGGTGCCGCCACTAAACCAGATCAACAACTAGCAATCACTACGATCAGGAAACAACACAAGGCCCGGGGAATCTTCCTCGGGCTTTTTTATTGGGCGCCAGTTTCCAATTCGACTGCAGTGTCAGACTGCTAAAGAAGATATCGCGTTGCACCCGGGCAACTCAGTTGGCGGAGAAAAACTCAAAGATGGGAGAAAAAATGGAGCCCCTAAAGAGCTCCCATGCCAATTCAACAAGGAGGAAATAAGAATTGGAAGTACAAGGTGAATGACTCAGGTAGAAATAAACAGGAGTTTACTGGGCCTGAATCAGAGTTCGCGAAATGGGCTTGCCACATGAAGCTCAACAATTCCAAAAATTAGCGAACAACAAGAATATATTATTCCCACCCAGATAATACAACCCCATTAATTTCCTCGTGTTCGCATCTCCGCACCCAGCGTGGACACCCCCACACCCTCACCATTACGTACTGCGGAGTACCTCAACCGCCCGACGACTGCGCTCAAACAACTCATTGGCCTTAACGTCTTTTTGCGAAATGAGGATAAACAACAGGTCAGTGATCATGAACTGCGCCGTGCGGGCGAGAATAGATGAACTACGCGCCTCCGATTCATTGGCAACGCAGTACAGACTATGTGTGGACAATTCAGTGAGCGGGTTCCGGGTAAAGCGTGTCAGTGACAAAACGCCAGCGCCCTGTGCCGCACCCGCTTGCGCAACGCGCACTACATCCTGGGTAAGACCGGATTCCGAGATCGCAAAAACCAGGTCACCCTCACCCAGGGTTGCGGCGTTGGCCACTTGTACATGGGTGTCGCTCTCGATCAATACCGACTTGCCCAGCTTCATCAATTTGTAAGCTACATCCCGCGCTACCAGCGATGACGCCCCGACCCCAAAGAGCAAAATACGCTTTGACTGGCGCAACGCCTGTGCGGCCTGGACGAGAGATTCTTCCGAATTCGCCATTATCGTTTCATTCAAGGCGATGTTTTTGCGACTAATAAGTTTGCGGGCAACGGTAGCCAGATCATCGTCAGAAGCAATGTCGCCATGGATCGCCTGGGGCAGCATTGCGGAGCGTGCGACGGATTCACTCAATGACAGTTTGAAGTCGGAATAGCCCCTGTATCCCAGCTTCTGACTGAACTTCACGACACTCGACTGGGAAACACCAACCTGCTCAGCCAGTGATTTGGACGAATGCGAACGCACGATTTCCACGTTATCCAAAAGAAAATCGGCAATGCGACGTTCGTGATTCGACATGGAGTCGCGCATCGCACGAATTTTAGCCAGTGATCCCATAACTACGGTCTATCTCGGTGTCGCAGTGTTCGACGCGACGAATGTAACAATGCCCCATAACCTGGGCCGTTCATCGGGTACCTCAGTTGCCAATCAGGTTACCACTATCGGTACCACCGATGGAAAATGCTTTGCACCTCATACGAATAAATGATACCAATTGCATAGAATAACAGGAATAAATAATTACCCCCGAATGCCGACACCAGCGGGAAAAAATGAGAGTTGAATGATGGAACTGCAGTTTACCGGACTGGACTGGGGAATTTTCGCGCTGTACCTGTTAGTACTGGCCGCGTCCGCCTGGTACTTCAGCCAGAGCGACGCCAGGGATAGCCGCGACTACTTTCTGGCCCGCAACAGTATGCCGATGTGGATGGTGGCCATCTCAACTCTGGCCACCACACAATCCGCTGCGACTTTTCTCGGCGGACCCGATCTTGGCTACCGCGGTGACCTCACCTACCTGTTCACCAATGTCGGTGCGGTAATTGCCGCAGTGATTGTGGCCCGCCACCTGATACCACGTTTTTACGCCAACCGTGTCACCACCGTGTACGAGTTACTGCAATCCCGCTTCGGGGAACGGGCAAAACATCGCGCTGGAGGCATTTATCTGCTCGGCCGGGTCTTTGCCAGTGGCGCTCGCCTGTATATGGCGGCCATCGCGGTTTCCATGATCCTGTTTAATGATATCGCCGCGCATCACGTAGTAACGGCCGTCATTCTACTCAGTGCGGCAGGCTTGTTACAGACACTCATCGGGGGCGTGCGCTCGGTGATTCAGAGCGATGTAGTGCAATGTGGTGTTTACGTCAGTGCCGCCATCGCAGTGGTGGCGGTGTTGCTCTGGCAGATTCCTGCGGACTTGGGGCAGATTGTTGCGGCACTCGCCTCTCCTTCAGATGGCAGTACCTCCAAACTGACACTGGTAGATACCAGCTGGGACCTGGGTGATCCATTTAACCTGTGGGCCACACTTACCGGCTTTGTCCTGCTGAACATTGCGGCATTCGGCCTCGACCAGGATGTTACCCAGCGGGTCCTCACCTGCAAAACTCCCCGCGATGGCGCGCGCGCGGTGCTGTATTCCGTCGTCATGGTGGTACCTGTCATGGCGGTATTTATGGGAATCGGTTTGCTACTGCATATTTTCTACCAGTCTCCCGAACTGATGGCCGGTGCCAGTGTTTCCGAGCCCAGCGGTGGCGACGTCACCGTGTTTATGCACTACGTTTTGCACGAAATGCCCGCCGGTCTGCGCGGCCTGGTCACAATCGGGGTGATCGCTGCGGCGCTGTCTACACTCAATTCCAGCCTGAACTCGATGGCAAGCGTACTCACTGAAGACCTGTATCGACACTGGTTGAATCAGCGCAAGGTACAAAAAACGGCTGCGCACTTCGTGCGCGCGGGGCGCTGGGGTATGGCGATTGTGGCCGGCACTCTGGGTGGCATGGCGATACTGTGTTTTTACTGGCAGCAGATGAGCGATCTGCCTCTGATTACCTTCGCCCTCTCGGTAATGGTGTTCGCATATTCCGGACTACTGGGTGTGTTTTTCACTGCATTGTTTACCGGGCGCGGCAACGCCAGCAGCGTTGGCTGGGCGCTCGCTGTCGGCTTCCTGGTTACCCTGCTGCAACAACCCTGGATGATTACCCCGCTTACCGGTACTGACGAGCCATTCGTTATTGCTTTCCCCTGGCAACTTTGCCTTGGCACGCTGGTTTCCTTTGCGGTGTGCAATCTGGGCAAGCCTTCTCCCGAAATAGCCGAAAACGACACGACTATCAGCAACCAGACCACGGTCAATGGATAACTGAATACGCACACTATGAGCGCATATTTTCTAGGGATAGATGGTGGCGGCACCAAAACACTGGCCCGCCTCGAGGACGCGCAAGGGGAGCGAATCACGCTCAAATCGGGCGCGAGCTCACTGACCCAAGACCTCGACGGTGCGATCAACAATATCGCAGGTCTGAGCCGACAGGTGCTGGCGCGGGAGCGGGTTCGCCCGGGCCAGGTTCACCTGGCCTGTGGTGTCGCCGGCGCCGGAAACCCGGCTTCCGCGGAGAAGCTTTGCCAGCGTCTTCGCGCACTGGGGTTTGCCAGTGTGCAGATTTCTTCGGACGCACAGACCTCGCTTCTCGGTGCCGGGGCGGGTACGCCGATTGTCATGATCGCCGTCGGCACCGGCTCGGTGGCCATGCGGCTTGGACGCGACGGTGAGATCCGCCAGTACGGTGGTTGGGGGCTCGCAGTTGGCGACGAAGGCAGCGGCGCAGCCATTGGAAAAAGTCTGGTTCGCGCACTGCTCTGGGAATTGGACACGCACGGCAAAGCCATAACTGCTCTCTGCCAACAGGTAATGACCGAGGTTGGTGAAGATCGTACACAAATCCTGCCGTGGCTACAGCGAGCGGGATCCCGTGAATACGCGGCGCTTGCCCCGGCGGCATTCAGTCATCTCCCAGACTGCCCGCTGGCACGCGACATCATCAGTAAAACCGCTGCAGAAGTCGATCGTCTGATTCAGGCTGCCAGCGGAGAAGACGCCTTGCCGCTGGCCATCCTTGGCGGACTCGCGGACAAGCTCAGTCCCCATTTACATCCGGACCATCAAAAACGGCAAATTCCGCCGTTGGGAACCGCGCTGGACGGTGCCTGCATGCTGGCGAGAAAGAAAGTAGTGCAATTCAGTAGCGACTCCCTCTATTGAATTCCGGTCATCGTCATCTCCGAAAAAGCGCTCCGGATGAAAGCCGCCTGCCAACCCGGAGCATCAAGGAACAAGCAAGAATGAACACGCAATTGATCAAAGAACTGGCCACGCTCCCCAGCGAAGCCCGCAACGCAGACACGCTGGATATAGACCTTTTACCCAGCGAGCAGATTCTTGAAAAAATCAATGCCGCGGATCATGAAGTGCCCGCAGCGGTACACCGGGAAATACCCCAGATCGCCCAAGCCGTCGACGCTATCGCCAAAGCCTTTAAAAGCGGTGCCCGACTCATTTATATGGGAGCGGGCACCAGCGGACGCCTCGGTATCCTGGATGCGGTGGAGTGTCCGCCGACTTACGGCGTCAGTGAAGAAATGGTAGTGGCACTGATCGCCGGTGGTGAGGAAGCCGTATATCGTGCCCAGGAAGGCGCAGAAGACAGCTTTACCCTCGGTGGTAAAGATCTCCGCAACGTTCAGCTCACGGAAAAAGATGTGGTGGTCGGCATCGCCGCCAGCGGCCGTACGCCCTATGTGATTGGGGGGCTGCGTTATGCTCGAAGCCTGGGCTGCACAACTGTGGCCCTTTCCTGCAATAAGTCTGCCGCCATTGCCGCCGAAGCAGATATCGCGATTCTGCCGGAGGTTGGCCCGGAAATTTTAACCGGTTCCACCCGCATGAAAGCCGGCACCGCGCAGAAACTGGTTCTCAATATGCTGACCACCGCCAGCATGATTCGAATTGGCAAAAGTTTCTACAATTTGATGGTGGATGTAAAAGCCACCAATGAAAAACTGGTGAGCCGCACCCGTCGGATTGTGATGGAAGCCACCGGTGTGGAATTGACGGAGGCGGATCGTGTACTTCAGGATTGCGAACACAATGCCAAGTTGGCCATCATGATGATACTGAGCGGTCTGAACCGTCACGATGCCGAACACGCCCTGGAAAAAGCCGGCGGTTTTCTGCGTCGGGCACTGCGGGATATCAACGCAGCGGATCAGGAACACAAGTTTGACCACGCAAATAATGCAGGCCGGGAAGTCGAAGAGCCTGTTGCCTGAATTCAGAAGAACGACCAGAAACCTCTACCTCATTAGAGCAGAATGCGAGTGTATCATCGAAGCCGCTGCCATCAGGGCACAGCGCAGCTGCCTGCATCGACACCGGGATCAATGCAGGAAGCAAACATGATGCAATTCTCAGGAAGGGGGCAGCCTGTCCGCCAGAATTTCCAACCAGTGGCGCACTGGCGTTTCGGTTCCGGCCTGTAAATGGAGCTGACATCCGATATTGGCGGTAAGGATGGTTTCGGGATCGCTCGCCTGCAGAGCCTGCAATTTTTCCTTGCGCAAACGTTTGGACATTGTGGGCTGCAGTATTGAGTAGGTGCCCGCGGAACCACAGCAAAGGTGGCTATCAGCCACTACCGGTAGTTCTGCCCCCAGTCGATGCAACAGGGCCTCAACCCGTGCGGGCAGTGCCTGTCCATGCTGCAGGGTACAGGGGCAATGAAATACGAGCTTTTGTCCGCCGAGCGCGTCTCCGAATTCGGGCATGGACACATCGAATACCGACTCCAGCAGCTCCACGGGATCGCGTATCAATTCAGCGAGGATCTGCGCCTTTTTCCGGTATTCCCCGTCATCCGCGAGCACATGCGGATAATCTTTCAGGTGCACGCCGCAGCCAGATGCAGTAGAAACAATGGCACGCAGAGGCGGGCTTTCAGCTTGCTGCTGCTCGTAAAGGGACCACCAGGCATCGATATTTGCGCGCGCCAGTGCCCGCGCCTGCGCTTCGCCGCTGGTATGGAAGCTTGCTGCACCACAGCAGCTGGCTACCGCACTAATGCAGACCGGCACACTACAATGTCGCAATATCTTTTCCAGGGCAGCGTCGGTTTGCGGCCTCAGCGAGGGCTGCACACATCCGCGCACGATCAGCACCGCGCCGGCATCAACCACCGGAAGTACGGTGCTTGCGGTGAGCGCCGGGCTGGCGATTGATACCCTTTTTTTCTCCGGAGGAAAGTAAACGCGTTTGATACCCGCCGGCAGCAGTGCTGAAAACCGGCGACCTATTCCCATAAACCCGGCAAAAAGACCCGGAGTTACCAGCAGGTTTCTGAGCCCCCAGCGCAGTGTCTTCTGCCAGGGACTGCGAGGTGCGAGGCGCTCGCTGGCATGGCGGCCGATTGCCACCAGCTTGTGATACTCCACGCCGGAGGGACAAGTGGTTTCGCAACTGAGGCAGGTGACACACCGATCGAGATGGGTGCGAGTGGCCTCGCTCGCGGCACCCTGCTCCAGCATTTCCTTGATCAGGTAAATGCGTCCCCGCGGGCTGTCCAGCTCATTGCCACCCTGTAGATAGGTGGGACAGGTTGCAGTGCAAAAACCACAGTGTACGCAGGCATTCAATACCTGCTCGGCGCGTTGTTTCTCAGACTCGTCCAGAAGCCCTTCGATCAGATTGACCTGCATTAGTGCCCCACTCCCTGACCCAAGCGGCCGGACGGATCGGCGCTGCTGTAAAATCGCGACCGGAAGAGTACCGGATTAAACAGTCCCTGCGGATCCAGCGCGTCGCGCAGTGCGCGATGCCACTCCGGGGCATCCGCCTGAACAGAGATCACCGGTCCGCGCAATACCTGGACGAAGCCACCCAGGTCGGCAGCTTCACGGGCGAGCGCGTGGTGATCGCCATCCCGCACCCAAACCCGTGCACCTTCCCACTCAATCAGCGCCTGCCCGGCACGCACCGGTATTTGGGCATATCGGGGCAAATGCACACACGCGAGTCGCTCACCGCAGAAAAACGGCAGCTGTAAATTCGCCAAGGATGCCCAGTCGAAATCCGCAGTGTCGCCGCCCAATTGCGTGATCAGGTCCTGCACCGCGACGGCTCGCCCACTGATACGCAGGTGCAGGCGTCCATCCAGATAACAGGTACCGGTAAGTAACGGTCGCAGTTCGCGTGTGCGGCGCCACCACCGGCCCAACTCGTCGCGCGGGACCTCAAAACTCACCGAGGCCATATGTTCAGTGCGAGGTTGCAGGCGCAAAGTGACATCCAGAATCGCCCCCAGGGTACCCAGCGCCCCCACTTGCAGGCGCGCCAGATCATAGCCCGCTACATTTTTCATGACCTGCCCGCCGAAGTTGACGATTTCACCGCGGCCATTGATAAGCCTGCAGCCCAGCAGGCTGTCGCGCAGTGCCATACCAAACGCGCGGGAAGGTCCGTCCCAGCCGGAAGCAATGGCGCCACCCAGGGTACTTGTTGCGCAAGGTTGCGGTATTTCCGCAGCGAAGCTCTGGTTATGCTCTATCAGTAACGCTTCCAGTTCGCTCAGGGGTGTACCCGCGCGGGCACGCAGGGTGAGTTCCTCAGGCTGGTAGTCGATGACGCCCCGGTGCGCACCAATTGCGAGGGTGGCATCGCCCGGTAATCCCAGTGCGACACGACTGCCGTTACCTCCCACCACCAGGTGCGGGCGAGGGATCTCAGCGGCCTCAAGCCCCATGTTTGCGGAATAGCATTCGCGTACCTGTGCCGCGAGGCGCTCCGAATAATCCTGATCCTTGGACGGGTTTATTATTTCATCCACGAGCGTGCCTCAACGCGCGATATTCCTGACAGCGGGCCAGAGTGGGAATCTGCTTGTCGGGGTTCAACAACTGGAAAGGATCCAGGGCGCGCTTGATTGCACGAAACTGTTCCAGCTCGGCATCGGTGAATTGGACCGCCATCTGGTTGATTTTTTCGATACCCACGCCGTGTTCGCCGGTGATGGTACCGCCCACGGAGATACAGTATTCGAGGATGTCCGCGGCCAGTTTTTCCGTGCGCTCCAGGGCATCCGGTTCGCTGCCGTCAAACATGATGATCGGATGCAGGTTGCCATCTCCTGCGTGGAATACATTGGCAACCCGAAGGCGGTATTGATCGGCAAACCGCGCGGTCGCTTCCAGCACCTCGCCGATACGGTGCCGGGGCACCGTACCGTCAATACAGTAGTAATCCGGACTCAATCGGCCAATGGCCGGGAAAGCACTCTTGCGCCCCTTCCACCAACGGGCCCTCTGCAACGTATCGGTGGCCAGCTGCACCTGCACTGCGCCCGATGCACTCAACACCTGCTCCACCACCGCAAGCTCCGCGTCGACTTCCAGGGGGTGTCCGTCCAGATCAATCAGCAGTATCGCTGCCGCTTCCAGGTTATAGCCGGCGTGGCAAAATGCTTCGGTGGCTGAAATAGCGAGCTTGTCCATCATTTCCAGTGCGGCGGGAATCACGCCAGCCCGCACGATGGCGGATACCGCGTCTGCAGCGGTGCGCACGCTGTCAAAGTCCGCCATCAGGGTATGTGTTTTTTCCGGTAGTGGTGTCAACTTGACGGTGACTTCGGTAATGACACCCAGCCCACCTTCGCTCCCATGCACCAGTGCCAGCAAGTCGTAACCTGGTTGGCTGAGGCAATCACCGCCCAGAGTCAGCACTTCACCCACATGGCCCGCTGCGGCGGAAACTACGCGCGCAGAAAGCACATTCTGCACGGTGACGCCGTATTTCAGGCAGTGCACGCCGCCGGCATTTTCTGCGACATTACCGCCAATGGAACAAGCGATCTGGGAGGATGGATCCGGCGCATAGTAAAGTCCGTGGGGCGCTGCGGCAGTAGAAATCTGCTGATTGATTACCCCAGGCTGCACCCGCGCAGTCATTGCGTGCGGGTCCAGGTCAAGAATCCGGTTCATGGGTGCCGTGACTAGAAGTAAACCCTGCGCCAAGGGCTTGGCACCCGCGGATAGGCCGGTGCCAGCACCGCGGGAAACCAGAGGCACGCCAAATTCATGGCACAAACGGACCGCCGCAACCACATCGTGCTCACTGTGAGCGAGGGCCACCGCAAGCGGCTCCTGACAATAGACCGGTAGCGCATCGCACTCAAACGGAGAGGTATTTTCGCGCCCACACAGCAAGCGTTCGCCGGGAAACACGCTGCGGAGTGCGGCGAGAAATGCCTGCATACTGGAATCTTCACACTGGGTCACGCGGTCCACCTCAACCAGAGAGTCAATACAGCGAAGCTCACACTTTCCAGATAATACGACGACGGTACATCTGCCACATCACCAGATAAAACAGTGCCAGGCTAGACACCGCAAATGCCAGCGATCCACCGTAGCTGCCAAATAAAGGCTGGAACACAGTATGGAACAACCAGCCTTTGAGCGTGGTATCCCCTACGGGCAGCATGATCAGCAGTCTTCCTACCACGCCCGCGAGCATAAACAGGGCAATGGCATTGACGCCGAACACTAGCAGCGGCGCCAGTGCGCGACGGCGTTCGCGGATATCCACCAGATAATAGAGACCAGCCAGCAACAGCGCGGACACACCGGCGGTAACCAGCGCAAAACTCGGCGACCAGAGCGCCTTGTTAATGGGCACCAGCGGATGCAGTAACTGCCCCACTATCAACATAGCAGCGCCGCCCAATGCCCAGATTCGACACAGGCGCAATTGTGATGTGCGATCCGCCCCCGCTTGCTTCCAGGCGAGACCGGCCAACACTCCCAGCAGACAGGTGGAAGCAGCCGCAAAGGTGGTCAGCACCCCCTCGGGATCGAATGGGAAAGGCTCGGCGCTGCGGTAATACACATGTTCGGCGCCAAGGAGCCACTGGTCGAGCCAGGCAGAGAAATGATTGCCGAATACCAATTGCCCCTGAAAGGTGTCACCGGCGGCATTCTGATAGGGCAAAAACACCATCATCAGCCACGGTAACAGACAACAGAGCCCGGTCGCGATCACCAGTCCTCGCACAGAAAGCCAGCGCACCAGATAACAGCAGAAAATGTAAACTAGTGCGATGCGCTGCAATACGCCCATCCAGCGAATGCCTTCCAGGCGATCCTCCACCCAGCTGTAAGCGCTATCACGAAAATTGTAAAAAAATACCGCCAGAAACAGTCCCAGGGCAAACAGCTTGATGGCCCTGCTCCACTGCGTCCAGCCGACCGCGGGAAAAGGTCTGCTGCGCCCACAGGAGAGCACCATGGATAATCCAACCACAAACAGAAACAGTGGGAAAATCACATCGGTCGGTGTCCAGCCATGCCACTCTGCATGGGCCATAGGCGCGTAGACGTAAGACCAGCTGCCGGGATTGTTGACCAGAACCATGGCGGCAATGGCGAGCCCCCGCAGCAGGTCCACCGACATCAGCCGACCGCCAGGTACTTGTTGCAGGATATCGTTGATGTGCCGCCGCACTCTTATTTCTCCGGGTACAGCAGGTAAGGCTGCCGCTGTTCGCGATAGGCAGCGAGATCCGCCTGCCAGGAATCACGAATCTTTTCCGCACTGGCACCGTCCATGATGGCTTTGCGCAACTGGTCTGTACCCGCGAGTTTGTCGAAAAAGCGGGGGCGTGAGAAAAACACCTCGGGCGACACTCCGGTGCGCAGGGACCAGGAGAGTAAAGGCTCGAGTGAAAAGCGCACACGTGAATCCGCATTGCGTAAATCGTCGCCTTTCAGTGATGTACCCTTGTGCTTGGGATTCTCGCTGGCACCGGCCACCGGCTGCGGGGTAAACGCGAAGGTGCCCTGCCGATCGTCCGGATGCCCCAGCACCTGAAATGGAAATGCAGTACCGCGCCCGACACTCACCGTGGTGCCCTCGAACAGCCCCAGCGAAGGGTACAGCCGGATGGACAAGTCATTAGGCAGGTTCGGCGATGGACGCACAGGTAAGCTGTACGCCATGCTCTTGCGGTAGTTCGCCGCCGGGATCACGGTCAGCGCACATTGCGCACCACCTTCGAGCCAGCCTTCCCCGTTAATCATTTGCGCCAGCTCACCCACCGTCATACCGTGTACCAGTGGGATGGGGTGCATACCCACAAAGCTCTGAAAAGATTTTTCCAGCACCGGCCCATCGATATAGTCCCCATTCGGGTTCGGTCGATCCAGCACCATCAGCGGCACCTGGTGATCGGCACAGGCCTGCATCAGATAATGGAGAGAACTGATGTAGGTGTAGAAGCGCACCCCTACATCCTGGATATCAAATACCAGCCAATCCAGTTCCGCCAGATTCTCCGCGCTCGGTGCGTAGTTGCCACCGTACAGGGAGACAATTGGCAGCCCGCTCGGGCCGTCGATACCATCTTCGACTTTGCCACCATTTTCCACGTTACCGCGTACACCGTGTTCCAGTGCGAATATTTTCTGCAGACTCACCTGCCGTTGCTGCAGAAAGTCAATCAGGTGCAACTCGCCAACGCGGGAAGTCTGGTTTACCACAAGCCCCACTTTCTGATTGCGCAGCAGCGGCAGGTAGAGGTCGGCCTGCTCTGCACCGGTACGTAGCGCAGATGTGCGGGTGTCGCCATCCGTCAGCACGGCTTGCGCCACGGGCACATCAAAATAGGTGTCCGGGTAAGGCTCGGGTTTGAACGTGTAGTGCCACCACTCCTGCGTATAATTGACAAATCCCTCAGAAGTCATAACTTCACGCAGGCGCAGGCGATTGGCACGTGCAGCGGTATCGTTCAACGGATATTCTGTCGCCGAGCGCTCATCCATAAAATCAAAACCGGTACCCATATCCAGTGCCTCACCGGTATCAACCTGGTACAGGGTCAAATCCACGGTGGCACCACGACTGTGCCCAGAGCGTTCAGCAATATAGCCGCGTTCAAACATCTCGGATTTTTTCTCGCGAGGATAAAAATCCGCTTTGGTGCTGTGATCTTCGGGAGCAGCGGCCCAGCGCACGAAATGATTGACAGCCTGCTGGGGGCGATAGCAGTCAAACAATTCGAGACCCAGCCCTTCTTGCGCCAGCCGATCCGCTACTTTTTCCAGCGCGCGGGCGGCTGCCGGCGCCAACAGACAGAGGTTTTCCCGGTACCCATCCAGAGGCTCGCCCACCAGGTTGTTGGCCGTTACATAGCGCATGGCGACCTTGATATTGCGACCGCGCACTGCTACAAAATCTGGATTTTCCGGGGTAACCGCACTGGCCGCTTCCACCTGGCGACTTTCATCCTGCGAATAACACGCGGTGAGCCCAACACCGGCAATGACCACTGCGCCAACCAGGGCGAAAAACGCACCTTGCTTCCATCCCTTTTTCACACTGCCTCCCCGGATGATCCAACACGGGACGCCAGAACCTCTGACGACGCCGCGGTGTTGTGCAACGTGAATAGTTCCGCGTATTCCTGCATCGCTGAAACGGTCTCACTCTCGGTCAAAACACGCAGCGCCGGGAGCAGATCCACGCGACGCAGGCCGTGCATTTCCAGATCGGCACGCTCGCTGGTGAACGCGATGATGGCATCGAGAATTTTTTCGGTAATTTCCTGGCCGGGCACCAGTAGAGGGATACCCGGCGGATACGGGACCACTTCATCACAGGCAACGCGACCGATTAATGCCGCGCGTCCATCCCCTTCCCACGCAAGTTTCTCCCCGCGGGCAAAATATGCTGTGCGCGGCAGGGCCACAATCGCACTGAGGTCGGGCAGTCGCTGTCCGCGTACAGGCTCTCCATCATTGCCAATGGAAGCAACCCGGCGCGCCCGCATACTGTACGCTTCATCCGACAACTTGCGCAGTGCCTGCTTCAGACGCAATACCTTGCTCTCGGTGGTGCCGATAGTGACCAGGAAAGACAGTGTATTGTGGGTGTTCTTCTCTACCTGAATTCCGAATTCGGTAAATAACGCAGCCTGCGCGTCCGGTGCACTAACACCCGCACATCCCACATCAATGGTTACTTTTGTAGGGTCGAGGCGAATGTCGTCCTTGGCCAACACACGGCCACAGAGGTCTTCCGCGTTAAGGCTTTGAAAAACGGTATTCTGATCGACAAACTGACGAATTTCTTCCGCAAACCCCAAAGTGCGATCCAGTACCTGATAGCCCTCAATACTCATCTGCTTGCGCGCCACATCCAGACTGGCAATCATGCCGTACTGCGGGCTGGTTGAGGTGTGCATATTGATATCTTCACGAAATCCGGCTGTGTCGAACCCTTCGCGATCGCGTCCGTTGTTCGAAGACCGCCAAGAAAAATCTCCGACGTGAATCATGCTCGCCTGTGAAAAAGCCGACAGCATCTTGTGCGTTGACTGGGTAACAAAGTCGGCACCACATTCCAGCGCCGTCGGGCGCAGCACCGGGTGAAAACGACCGTGTGCATACCAGGCTTCATCGATCAGGACAAACAGTCCCGCGGCGTGCGCGTATTCAATGATCGGGCGCAGGTCGTAACGCAGGCCATCGTAAGTACATGAAGTTAGTACCAGCAAACGGGCGCCGGGGTTGGCGTCGATGGCACTAAAGATTTCCCGCTTAGGCACCGGACCGTAAATGCCATAGTGTTGATTAACGGCAGACTCGAGGTAAACAGGCAGCGCACCGCTCATAATCATCGCGTGGTGTACAGACTTGTGGCAATTGCGGTCGACGATTACCCGATCGCCATGACGCAGCAGGTGCTGCAGCACGATTTTGTTTGAGGTGGAGGTGCCATTGGTGACAAAGTAACTCTGGTGCGCACCAAATGCTTTGGCGGTAAGTTGCTGGGCCTGACGAATCACACTGATGGGGTCCATCAGCGAGTCCAGCATTTTTACGCTCACTGAAAGGTCGGTATTGAAGATATGCTCGCCCATAAATCGATAAAAATCAGCGATCCATGGGCTGGTGCTTAGACTATCACCACTGGAGTGTCCAGGGGTATGCCAGGAATCTCGCGCTGCGTAGACATACTCCCGCAATGCATCGGCAAAAGGGGTTGCGATGCGTTCCAGCAGAATTCGCCGCAAGGTGCGGTACACCACGCCGTAATTGGACTCGCCCCGGGAAATCACACATTCAAAGCCTGCGCCGCTGGCTTCATCCGCACCAGTCAGTATTACACTGTCGATCTCCGCCCGCCGCGCCCGCACCCGCGCCAGGATAGCGGCCACACTGTCGTCACTGAGCCCCTTATCGTCCACCACCAGGATCTGCAGGGCACCACGTGCGAGCACCGATTCCAACCCTTCCTCGCTGACGTGCGTGAATGCCAGCGCGACGGGCGCATCCATATCGTGGTCGGCGAGCGGTTTCAGCTCTTCTGTCCAGCGAGCGGCAAATGCATTGTCGCTGGTAAGTAGTACTATTTCACAAGGGCACTGCGTCATTGTGCTTTCCCTTGTTGGCAACCCTTGCTATGCATCCCTATCTCTCCCTATCCAGCCTTACAGCATCAGGTAACCGAGCACGATAAACCCGAATGCACTCACCGCACCGGCACGCAGCGCATAAGGTATCTGCGTGCGGACATGCTCGATATGCTCGGTGCCGGCCGCCAGGGACGACACGATGGTGGTATCGGAAATAGGTGAACTGTGATCTCCAAAAATGCCACCAGACAGCACCGCGGCGACGAACAGCGCCGGTTCCGCACCCAGCGCACTGGCCACGGGAATAGCGATCGGCAACATGATTGAAAAGGTTCCCCAGCTCGAACCGACGGAGAAAGCAATTACCCCGGATACCAGAAAAATAACCACGGGCAGCAATGCCAGGGGAATCGAATCCCCCACCAATCCCGCAACATACTGCCCCGTCCCCAGGGTTTTCGAGATGGCACCCAAAGCAAGCGCCAGTACCAGAATGATCGCCAACGGCAACATGCGACCGGCGCCTTCCATCCAGGTGTGGCTGAGCTCATCCAACGACATACCGCGCTGCAACAATACCATCACGGAAACCGTAGTAAGGGCAGCCAGGGACGCCCAGAGTACGGAAGTGGATCCGGAGCCCTCAAAAATCTTGCCATCGCCGGTGATCCACAAGCTGAACGGCATCGCCAGAATCAGCACCAGTACCGGCAGCAGCATATTAATGGCCCGCGGCTTGATATGGCTTTTTTCACCCGTACTCGCACTGATGTCGATACCGTCCAGTTCACCGCCACTGGTGCGCGCCTGCACCTCGGCCATAGGGCCCGGATTGTAATTGCGGGAAATCGTGTAGGCCGTAAGCGCAACAGCAGCGATTGCATACAGGTTTAATGGAATACTCGCCAGTAGAACTTTTAACGGTTCCTCCACACCGAGTCCATCCAAAAGCCCGAGGTTAAAAGCTCCCCAGGCATTCAATGGAATCAACATGCACACCGGCGCCGAGGTAGAGTCGATAATGTATGCGAGTTTTTCCCGTGCGATTTTGAAACGGTCGAACAGCGGGCGCGATACGGTGCCCGCTACCAGCACCGTTATATTCGACTCAATAAAGATAACGATGCCCACCAGCCATGCCATCCACTGCGCCCGTTTGCCGTTGGTGACCCAGCGACTGCGCTCGAGAAACCGTACAAAGCCGCTGACTGCTCCACAGCGCTCCAGGGTGATAATGAATGCCCCGATAACCAGGGTGAACATCACTACCCGCGCGTCACCGGGATTGGCCAGAACCGCCAACACACCATCCAGCGCCTGGGCCAAAGAGGCAAAAAAACCGTCGTGATTCAGCAAAAAGAACCCCAGCCAGATACCGGCGAACAGCGCCAGGTAAACCTGCCGGGTCAATAGTGCCAGACCAATGGCAATAAACGGTGGCAACAGCGTGAGCCAGGAAAGTTCAGTCATAAATAGTACTGCTATTGTTATATTTTTGATCGGCAGCGATTTGTGCAACGCAAGTTGTCACATGCTACCAGCTGAGCGCCGATAAGAAATGGCGGCAGTTATCGTCTAAACCGATAGCTGCCACCTTACCGAAGTGCGCTTCCGTCACAATCAGCTGACCACGGCATCCCGCAATACCAGCGTTCCAGCGTCACCATCCAGTTCGGCCATCGCACCCACTGGTACCGTGGTCTGGTCTTCCACATGCCCTATCATCAGGCCTCGCACAACCGGTACACCGAGCTCCCCAGTACGTTCGCGAAGCACATGCTCCATACTGAATGTATTGCCGCTGGTTTCAGCATCAGTGAACTTGCCAAATACTATACCAGCCACCTGCTGCAACTTTCCGGCGAGCCACAGTTGGGTAAGCATCCGGTCCACGCGATACGGGGCCTCGCCGACGTCCTCCAGAAACAGTATTTTCCCGCGATAATCTGGTTCAAAGGGCGTGCCCACTAGGCTCGCCATCAGCGACAGATTGCCACCGATCAACCGACCGCGGGCGCGGCCGCCGGTAAAGCGGGTAATTCGGTTGCGTTTCTCCACCCTGCCAGGAGCGGTCTCGAAGGGCGGCGGAGTGCCCAGCGGTACCGGGCGCTCCCCGTGCACCAGCACCTTCTGGTACTCGGCCAGGGTGTATTCGGTAAAGTTCTGCGCGGCGATCGGTCCATGAAACGTAACCACGCCACTTCGGTGGTAGATGGCATTCAGCAACGCGGTAATGTCGCTATACCCGAGCAACACTTTCGGATTATTGCGTATCAGCTGGTAGTCCAGCATTGGCAGGATGCGCGGCGTGCCGTAACCACCGCGCAGGCAGAAAACCGCATCCACGTCCCTGTCCGCAAACATACGGTTGAAGTCCTCTGCCCGGGCTGAATCGGGGCCCGCCAGATACTGGGTACGGCGATACAGGTGCTGGCCCTCTTTGACTTCAAAGCCCAGTGAACGCACAACATCACCGGCAAAACGGATATCTTCGTCTTCCCAGGCATTACTGGCCGGTGTCACAAGGCCTACCGTCATGCCTTTTTTTAACCGCTTCGGACGCCGCAGGTCGGCATCTCCGCCACTGAAGCCTGAGGAGGCCAAACTTTGGTTGCCACTGGCTACACCGGCAGCTGCTGCCCCCAACAGGGGAGCTGACATCAAGGATTGAATTAGCGTACGTCGCCGCATGACAGACTCCTGGAACTGATCAATTTATTGTTTTCAAACGCGGTTATCGCACTAGTGACTGCTGACAGTCTCTACCCGCACGGCTTCGGCCACCTTTTCAAAACGCAGATCGTGAAAATCGTAACTGAAGTCTGTGCCGCGCGACTTCGCTTGCATAGAGAGCAACAAAACACCGGCTTCGCTGCGGTCGGCAACCACCCAGGCATCCGCATTGAGACTGCGGTCGTCCCAGTGCAGCGCCCACACGCCGTCACTGGCGGCCGTCAATGTACCGGTCAGGCGAGGCGATTTGAGCGCACGCCAGCGCAGCTTGCCGTTTTCCTGGGTTATACCGATATCCCCAAACCACGGGTCGCGATAGAGCCCGGGCAACTCCTCGTTTGCAACCGCGCTATAGCCCACCGGCGCGACCAGCTCTTCCGGTTCCACCGCCTCGGCGGGGGCACCGTAAAGGTCCTGGAAATAGGCCAGCCAGTCCCGCTCAGGCGCCCCCAGATAGGGCTTGAGCAAGCCATAGATCAGTGCCTGGCGCGCGGCGCCAGCGCTGCGGTTCATCAGTACCACCAGTGCCAGCTCCTCTTCCGGCACTATCGCTGCCCAGGCGTACATACCGGACAGGGAACCGGTGTGATGAATCACTTTTTTCCCGTGCATATCCTGCACCCGCCATCCCAGGGCATAGGCGTAAAAATGCCCTCCGTCGCGCTCCGCACGCTGGTTGGAAAATGGCATCAGGGTTTCCGGACGCCACAAGCGGTCGCGGGTTTGCTCAGTGAACAAACGCTCGCCGCTTTCCAGTTCACCACCATTCAGCAAAACGCGCAGCCACGTCAGCATATCCCCGGCGCTGCAATGCATACCGCCGGCCGCAGCGAGCACGATGGGGTCATAACCGGCAAGATTGGGGGTATCCACCACCATGCCAATATCTTCGAGCCGATGGGGGTCAGCCAGATTGCCGCGGGCATCAGCGGGCACCGGTCCGGCATAGCAGTTTTCCAGGTCCATGGGGGCAAGCAGGCGCTGCTGTACAAATGCCTCGTAGGACATGCCGGAAATTTCTGCGATCAGCTCACCGGCCACGATATACAGCAAGTTGTCATAGGCGTAGTCCGCGCGAAAACCGCGGGTAACAGGGAGATGCGCCAGCCCATTCATGACATCGGCGCGTGTGTATGCGTTGGGTTGCGGCCACAGCATCAGGTCACCGGCGCCGGGGCCTAACCCTGAGCGATGTGTCAGCAGGTCCACCACGCGGAACTCATTGCTGATCCAGGGATCCCCGAAGCGAAATTGCGGGAGGTAATCCACCACACGCCCTTCCCATTCCAGCTTGCCCTCCTCCACCAGCAGCCCCAGAGCCGCGGTGGTAAACGCTTTGGTGGTGGATGCCAGCTTGAACAGGGTCTGCCCATCGACCGATTTGGGGCTATCCACATTCGTAACGCCAAATCCACGCAGCAATACGGGCTCGCCCTTGTGCCAGATCGCCACAGCAGCACCGGGCACCTGCTCCTGCTCCAGCACGCGTTCTATGTATGCTTCGGGGTCATGTTGACTCCAGGGCTCCGGCTGGCAACCCGCGGCAAGCGCCATGCCGAGTATGCAGGAAATACGGGCGGCGGTTGCGGTGAAGTGTTTCATATAGCCAGAGCCTCCTTAAAAGTGCGCGGAATGCGGAATGTGCTCTTGACGCAGCAAACGCATCAGAATAATTTATCAATCATGGATTTTTAAGTAAATAATAAATTATTCCGAATCGACGGATACCCCAAACCGTTACCGTGTCGGCTCGCAATCAATGGAGTGCACCTTGGCCCTGAAAAATCCCTATCGCACAAACCAACCAAGCCGCCCGTGCCTGACTGTAACACTGCTGGCTGGCACTCTCTTTGCCGCACCACTATCAATAGCCCAGCAAGCAATGGCACAGCAAAGTGCTCTCGCAGCAATACAGGTTCAGGTTGATCAAGGTCATTATCAGCAAGCCAAACTGGATATCCGTGCAATGCAGGAAAAGGAACCGGCAACCGCAGACAGCGCCGCACTCGCCTTTGAGGCCGAGCGCATGCGCCGTATCGAGATGGAATTCACGATCCCACCAGAGCAATTACTGGCTTCCATCCAGCGCTACATTCCGGACGCCACAGAAAACGATATAACACACTGGGACGAGGCCGGACTGCTGGAATACAAAACCATCAACGGCAAGCGACGCTATTTCAATAAAGCGGCCTATAACCTGGTTCACATTTCAGCTGAAGCCGCAGCGCGCACCGCGGACTACCGGCGCTTCACAGACAAGGCCCCGCTATACCAATTGCACCCGCACCACACCGCGGTCATCGAGACACACGATGACGATGCTGCGCCCCTGCGCCAGCGCCTTGCCATCACCTACTCCCTCACAGTGGATGCAGATACCGTACCCGACGGAGAAATGGTGCGAGCCTGGCTACCCTTTCCGCAGGAACTGCCCGAGCGCCAGGAAAATATCGCACTACTGAATAGCTCCCCCACAGATTTCACGCTGGCGCCGGCAGGGACACCGCAACGCACCATTTATTTCGAGCAGGCTGCCCGCGCAGGAACACCCACCCGCTTTTCGGTGGAATACGCGTTTGACAGCCTGTCCCGATATTTCAAGCTTGAGCCAGCAAAAACTGCGCCTGTGGACGTTGCTTCTGGGAACCATAAAAAGCTCGCGCCATTTCTTGCAGAGCGAACACCGCACATCCAGTTCACTCCCGAACTGCGCGCCCTGTCGAAACGCATTGTGGGCGACGAGACCAACCCTTATCGCATTGCCCAGAAGCTCTTTGCCTACGTCGATGAGATTCCCTGGGCCGGCGCCCGCGAATATTCCACCATCCGCAATATCAGTCAGTACGCCGCCCATGCCGGTCACGCGGACTGCGGCCAGCAGACGCTTTTACTGATTACGCTGATGCGCATGAATGGCATCCCCGCGCGCTGGCAGTCCGGTTGGGAATTCTCTCCCGCAAGTTTCGACACCATGCATGACTGGGGCGAGTTTTATCTGGCGCCCTACGGATGGATGCCGATGGACGTCACCCACGGCCTGCTGGACAGCGAAAACGAAGCAGAGCGCTGGTTCTACCTCGGCGGCCTGGACAGTTACCGACTGATATTCAACACCGACTACAGCCGCCCGCTGGTGCCGGCCAAACAACACTTCCGTTCGGAAACGGTCGACAGCCAGCGAGGTGAGGTAGAGTGGCGCGGTGGCAACCTGTACTTTGATCAGTGGGACTACGAGATGCAGTGGGAGCTGGTAAAAACCAGCGGAGATAAACCACGGCGCTAAATAAAAAGGCCACCGGACATCGCCCGGTGGCCTTTTTTGGACAGGCTAACGCCCGACGCCAATCACATTTTTCAAGCAGACATCTTACTGCGGGCTCTCCAGAAGACCGCTCACCAGTGCCTCAATCACATGCAGCTGGGCCGAACGGAACAACAAGCGCTGAAGCGCCTCTTCATCTTCCGAGGGCACTACATACAAGCGAATATCCGAATGGATACTGGCAGCATTGTAGTTATAGCGGGTCAGGCTCAACACCTTGACACCATGCTCCCGCGCACGATTCGCCACCTCTACCAGCGATTCCTCACCACCAAAATCACACAGAATACACAGTAGATCGTCATCGCGCAGAGAATCGGCAATACGCTGCTGCAGCTGTCCACCCTCATCGAACACCGCCCAACAGCCGAGTTCGAGTAGTTGATGGGTGAGGTAACGCGCGACCGATACCGAGCCGGGGCAAGCGGAAATCTGTATACAGCGGGCATCGCGGATTGCGCTGATTGCTGCGGCCAGCTGTTCCGCCTCATTGATACTGACGGTATTCTCCAGTACCTCCAGCTTTTTTTGCCCAAGGGTACTGAGCGGGCTATCGGACTGCGAAAAGTGCCTGGCCTTTTCCTCATCAGCCGCCATCCCGGCACCGGCGTACGACTCGTAAACCGCCAGCTTCAGGCTCGGATAGCCCCGATAGCCCAGCTTCTGCGAAAACTTGACCACACTGGACTGACTGACGCCCACTGCATCCGCTAACTGGGAAGACGAGTAGTCGCGCAATAACTGCGTATTATCCAGAATAAAGTCCGCGAGCTTGCGCTCATTTACCGACATCTGGTCGCGCATCGCGCGCATTTTCAAAAGACAGGTCATGGGGTGCGTTATCACTCCGCGTCACGCCGGCCATCAGGCCAACAGCTGCAAGCCCTCGATTTTTTCAATACCGAGGCCCGGGGTTTCATTCAGAATGATATCCGCATCCTTGTAGGACGCGCCACCGACCACGGGGTCAAATTTGCACAGGGATGGCACATCCAGGTCCAACTTGGACACTACCGGGGCCTTGGCGGCCGCCACATGCGCCGCTGCGGAAACGCCGATGCTCGTTTCCAGCATACAGCCCACCATACATTCCACGTCGTGCAGGTCCGCGATATCGGCAATCTTCAGCGCATTGGAAATACCGCCGGTCTTCATCAGTTTGATATTGATGATGTCAGCCGCCCGCTGGTCGATGACCTTCATCACTTCCTGCGGCCCGAAAACGCTTTCATCGGCCATAATCGGCGTTCTGACGCGTTCCGCGATATAGCGCATCCCCTCAAGATTGTTCGCCTTGACCGGCTGCTCCACGAGCTCAAGCAGCACCCCCGCCTCTTCCAGGCCACGAATGGCGAGCACCGCCTGTTTCGGGCTCCAGCCTTGATTCGCGTCCAGACGCAGCAAGGCGCGCCCTTTTACTGCCGCGTACACCGCTCTGATTCGCTCGATATCCAGGCCGATATCTTTACCTACCTTGAGTTTCAGGATCTCAAAGCCTCGCTCCACCGCACTTTCAGCATCTGCCACCATCTTTTCGATATAGTCGACACTGATGGTGATATCGGTGGTAAGGCTGTTTTCACCACCGCCGAGGATTCGATAGAGCGGTGTTTTATAGCTCTGCGCAAACAGGTCAAACAAAGCGATCTCCACCGCCGCTTTGGCACTGGTGTTATTGATCATTGCCCCCTGAATCTGGCGAGTGAGACGATTCAGGTCTGCCACGTCGCGCTCCAACAGCAATGGGGTAAACACCGTGCGTACAGCCTCGATCACCGAGCCGTGAGTATCACCGGTAATCACCGCGGTAGCCGGGGCGTTGCCGAAGCCAACGTGTCCCGTGTCGGTCTCCAGCATAACCACCACATCCTCGACAGCATCGACGGTTCTCAATGCGGTTTTGAACGGGGTTACCAGAGGAACCCGCAGCATGCCCAGCTTTACGTCTACGATTTTCATGGCAGCACCAATCAGATAATGGTTTTTATGGCATAGATGCCATCGATATAGCTTTTGTCTTTGCTGAGCCGCATTGGGCTGAGCGGTGTAATGGAAACGCCGGAAAGCGTGCCCCGATACAGAGATTCGTCGCTCTGGTAATAGCTGAGCCCGGTAACATCGTGGATTACGTAAGGCTCTCCCTCAACCTCGCCGATATACATCATGACGTGTCCGGGAATGTAAATGAGATCGCCGACTCGAAGGGCAGCGAGCGCCTCCGCTCGCGCCGCGTGATCTTCCGGTGCAAACCGTTTTGTCGGCGCGAAGTCGCTTTTTCCCTGCTGGCCAGAATTACGCGGCATCAGAATACCGAAGGATTTATACACTTCCCCCACGAACCCCGTGCAATCACGCCCGTTATAATCATGCCCCCAGCCGTAGCGCTCGCCGAGGAACTTGAATGCCTGCTCCAGCACAAGCGACGGGCGATATTCAAGCAGGCCGGGACTAACGTCCTGGCCACGCCCGATCAAGGTGGGCTCAAATTCCAATCTCCCCTCTGTATCGCGTACCGGCAATGCCACAATGTAGCTGGCCTGTGGATTCTGGCCATTCACGTTATGCCCCACATCCGCCGCACTCATCAGTGGCAGTGATACGCCCATATCCAGAACAACTTCCGAGGTGCGGGGATCTACCGGGTTGTAATTGGTTTTTACCTGCGACCCGGTGACAGTCAATCTCGGGGAGGATTGGTACCATTGATTAATTTTACTGCGCTCGCCTACCGCCACTGCCCGCTTTGGCAGCCAGGCTGCATAGTGGTAATTCACCGCAAACAACCATTGGCCATCAGCGCTTTCATGCAAAATGGCGAGGCGCTGGCCGGGGAATACCCCGGTCTCCTGAAAGCGGTCCAGGTCATAGTCTTGCGGGTGCTTCACGACCCGCGTGTCTGTCGGATAGCTGCGCATACTAGCGCGCTCGACAACCACACCCCAGCGGACAGCTATCTCGTCAGCCAGAGCGGGCCGCTGCACGTTCGCCTCAAGCCCGGCATAGTCACTGTCGGAAAGCTGACGTCCGTCAGTAAAGTAACGTGGTGAAGACGCTGGGCGACTCACCTGATCGATCAACGCAACAACATCTGCCTGCGTCATGGTATCCGGGAACTGTTCGAGATTATGGAGATACTGATCTGTGGAAAGATTTTCCTGATTGAATGCCTGGATTTCGACAGGCTCCATACGGCGAACATCTGAGTGGATGCGCCGCGTCCAAAACTCCAGTCCTAACATTTCTTCATGCAGATCCGGGACGTCCGTCTGGAAAGTGGGCAACTGCTTTGCACCCGCCTGAACGCCATTATTTTCGGTTGAAGATACCACCCCGCCGTCATGCGCGCTTCCACATGAGGCGATGGTGATGCACAGCATGCTCGCGATCCAGGTACGAGAGCAGCGCTTCAGATCTGGTAGAAAACCCAGTGCACAATCCATATTTAGATACGATCAGTTATTTTAATTGGTACCTGCATATCTTACTGCAAACCCATATCCAATTACGAATAAATTATTCAATACGAACCAATAAAAATAATTTTATAGTTTTTAAGGTTAGCTTGCCGCTCAAAAGTAACTGACAAAAAAAGCCCCGGCAAAGCCGGGGCAAAAAATACGATCTAGGAGAGTTTTGTAGAATATTTCCCGATCAGAAGTCCATACCAACAGACAATTGGACTCGGCGCGGCGCGTAGTAACTGCGAGGCTCACCGTAAGCAACATAACCCACTTCCGGATCCACGTTGTAGCCAGTTTGGCGATCGAATACGTTAAATACATCCGCTCGGAATTTCAGCGCGTAATCGGCAAAAACGTTGAAGTTCTGCGTATAGCTCAGATCCATCTGCCAGTGGCTAGCTGTTCGACGACTACCTGCTGGTTCGGCAAAACGACTGGTAGCACTGGAGTAACCGTAGGGCGTGCCATCCCAGTTTTCCCAAGGCTGGCCTGACTGATACACGAGGTAGGCACCAACATTTGCATTCCAGTCCAGGGTGTATTGACCAAATACCTTAAACAGGTTGGGCTTATCACCGCGCAGAGTACCCTCCCGGTTATCCCATACCTGGCGACCCTTACCATCGGCCAACCAAGAGGAGCCAATAAAGGAGTTGGCATCGTTCGTCCAAGTGGTGTTGTCCTGGTCGAAGTTACCCCGGTAACGGCTACGCGTGTAGGATGCATTTAGATAGGTTCGCTCACCAACCCAGGTTGCCTCCAGGCTGAACTCCAAGTACTTGGTGTAAGCGTCATCAAGCTCCGCAATAACATAAGTTGCGGACGGACTCTCAACTTCTGCAAGCTTGGCATCCAGGTCCGGAATATACAGCCCCTTCGCCGCAATTGAATCCGGCACACAGAAATCACCTTCACCATCCTGATTCTCATCAACACCGTAGCAACCGTAAGTACGAGAACCATTCCAGGTATCTTCCCAGAAGTGAGAACCTTCACGATAGCGAATGTGGGAGCGCACACTGAAGCCGTGATCCAACTCCTTGGTGGTACCAATAGTTAACTCGTCGACACGGCGCGGTTTTATTCCATCTTGGAAAAACTTACCTGTGGAACCTTCACGACCAGAGGACTGGATAAACTCCCCATTTTCATCCCAATAAACTTCCAGAGTCTGCTGGGTACCGCGATCCCACGAAGCGGCACGAGCCAGGGAGCTTGCAGCAGGGTTGTATTGGGCGAAACTCGCGAACACGGTATCCGAGTCATTGTAAGACCAAGTGACACCTAAACGTGGCTGGATCATGTCCTTCCAGTCCACCTTGTGCATCTCGTACTTTGTGCCTGGGGACAACTCATACCCTGAAAGGTTACCGCCGACCTCCCGCAGTCCCTGACCATAAAGAGTGTCCTGACTCATCAGAAAACCGACGTCGAAAATGAAATCACCCCAGGAAATAGAATCGTTGACCTCAAAATTCTGAGTCACGACAAAGGAATCAATCGGCGGGACTCGACTACCATCAGCCTGAGCCAAACTCATTTGCTCAGTCAAGCCGTAAAAACGCGCATTATCCGGCGCATTAGTATCCTCTGCACCATCGATGACACGAATGCTACCCCAGCCATTAGATGTGCGCAGCAGGCGCTCTTGCCCCTCGGACCACTGGTAACCGACATGCAAATCATGGGAAGTGGAACCTATTTCCATGGTGTGATCCAGAGCAACCTCGAAACTCTCGCGATAGAAGCTAATCTCGTCATTCTGGTAATAACCACCGACACCACCACCGCCTGTCGCCACCCCATCCTCAATGTAGCCATACTGGTCGACAAACGGCTGTACAAGTGCATTCCACGCGGGATCATCAGTGCTCAGGTCGGGTACGTAGAAGTAGCCCATCTGATCTAGGTTAGCGATATCCAGCGCCTGCCCCACGGCGGGCTGGACCGCTAGACGAGTATCCGGAACCGCAATGGTTTCCAGAGCGTAATCACTGTATTGGAAGCTCACGGTGGTGCTGTCATTGATTACCCAGGAGCCGTCCACGGACAGAATGTCCATGCCAGACATCTCACCAACGGACACGGAATCCGCCTCATCAAATGAGATCGATGCACCCTCGTTGACACGTTCTGAAGTACGATAGGCAGCATTCAGTAATACGCTATCGATCGGGGCCCAAGTCAGCTTGCCGTAGTACTCATCGCGCTCACTTGAGTAATCCTTGGTGGGGCCGTATGCAGTTTCCTTGTTGTCGCGGAATTCACGCGGCCCATAGTAGGAGCCATAGAAAAACAACTGATCCTCAATGATCGGGCCGCCAACATTGGCCGTCATCCAGCTGTAGTCGGTTTCAGCACGAGTCCCCTCCTTGGTTTCACCCCGCATGCCTGCGTTCTGAAGCCTGTATTCGACACTGCCCTTGTACTCGTTGGTGCCGGACTTGGTCTTCGTATTCACAGAAACACCACCGGCACGGTTAAAGCCGATTGCGCGAGCGCCACCGCGCTCAATAGAAATCTGCTCTACGTCTTGACTGGAGGGCTCTGCGGACAGAGTACCAAATAACGGCAAGGTGACGTTTACCCCATCGAATTTGTAAACATTGTCTTGACCGTGACCACCAGCGCTTGGGCCACGAATACTATCCTGGGTGTACTGAACACCAGGCGCCAACTTGAGAAGATCGCGAAGGTCCTGCCCCACTGGTAATCGACTAATAACATCCTCACCAATCGCGTCAGACAGGGAAGCATTGCCGCCGACGACCACTTGCTGGCCCGTCACTTCGACCTCTTCCAGGTTACCTGCGGACTCAGGGACCATCACCACGCTTACATTGGACTTCTGATCGAGTAAGACGCGAGTGGTGACAGCGCGGGTAATGCCGTCTGCAGTGGTAAGTTCAAGCACGTAAGTGCCGGGAATCAGCGCCGGTAGTCTGAATTCGCCGTCCGCATCTGTTTTTACGGTTCTGCTCTTCGGCATTACTGGGCTACTTGCTGTAATGGTTACGCCCGCCGCTTCGACATTTTCATCGAGATAGACAGTACCCTGGATACTTCCGGATTGCTGAGCAGCAACAGACATGGAAAACAACACGCCTGCTACAGCGGCCGCAGAACGTGTAAGTGTTGTCGAGGTTGCTGTCTGGAGCGAGGAGCTCAATTTCGTTTTCTGGAACATGGATGGCCTCCCAGGCATTTATTGTGTTTGTCCCCATGGGGAAAGAGTTGATCTGTTCTCAACTTCCCATCAGCGCCGGTAGTGGTGCGTAGTTATTGGTTCTCAGTCAGTAGCATCTATCGGTCAAACCGATAAAATATATCTTTAGCACTCAACGCAAGGAATAAGATATTCCAAGAGCATTCTGCGAAAAAAATTCCCTTCAGGCGAGAGGAAAATCATAAAAAATTCAATAAAATTTCTTCAAATTATAAAAAAGACAGCTTAGACAGCTTGGTTAGACGTATGTATCAACACTAGGAATTCTCGCGCTGAGGTCCCACAAGATTAAGAATCACTCAAAAGGAATAATTACGCAGGTGCTATAGCAGCCCCAAAAAACACTTTAAACGCCATTTAGTGGAAACTGTCAGGTAAGGATTGAGGATTCAGCTAATGGCGCGATGTTCCTGATAGCGACGATGTAACTCAAAAACGAGCCACATATCCACTTATAAAATTCCAAAAATACTACACAGTCGGAATATTTTATTTGTAGAATGAGTAAAGCAAACAACAATCTGGCGCGTAAAACGATATTAGTGAACGTTAATACGCCAACAGGAATGACTTATGCTGAGCCAGAGAATAGCTGGGGATCGCTCATAGCAGACCATTCACCTATCGCTCTAATCGATCGACGGTGATTCGCCAAACGTTTCAAAATACTTAGCTTTGGGGGCAAGGCGCTGAAGGATTCACTATGTCAGGCAAAATAATACAAACACTGGGGCGCGCCGCCCTCCTCGCTTCTGCGGTATCCGCAGCTTTACTGAATTCAGGCTGCACCAACACAAGTAGCGGCCTCAATCACACGAGTGACGCCTACAAAATCGAAGTCGTCGAATCAAAAAATGCGAGTGAGCGTGTTCGGTTCCTGGTGATGCATTTCACCACAATCGACTTCGATACCTCATTGCGGGTACTCACCCAACCTAGTTCTTCGCCGGTAAGTTCTCATTACCTGATTCCAGAAAGCAACGATCCCAGTTACCCGCACGACGATCTGCGGGTGTATCAGCTAGTGGACGAAACCCGCCGGGCGTGGCATGCGGGAACAAGTATCTGGGAAGACCGCAGCCAGTTGAACGACCACTCCATTGGTATTGAGATAGTTAACAAAAGTCACTGTCACCCGCCCGCTGAATCTACACCGGAAGCTGAGACAGAGGCAGTATGCTTCTTCCCGGACTTCGACTCCAAACAAATGGAATTGGTGATTGCACTCTCGAAGGATATTCTCGCGCGCTATCCGGATATCTCACCTACCCGCGTGGTAGGCCACGGAGACATTATCCCTCACTGGAAAATTGATCCCGGTCCCAAGTTTCCCTGGCAGCAGCTGGCAGAAGCGGGTATTGGTGCGTGGTTTGATGATGAAACAGTAACGCGTCACCTGGATTACCTGAATGGCAACACTAGCAGTGACCGGGAAAGCGTGCGCTTGCGATTTGCCCAGTGGCTCAGAGATTATGGGTACGGAATTGATCCGGAAACGGCAACGGATGAAGAAATCACTCTCTATACCCGCGCCTTCCAGTACCACTTCCGCCCTTGGAAAGTGGATGGTGAGGTAGATAATCACAGTCGAGCAATTTTGCTCGCGCTACTGGAAAAGTATTTCCCACAAAAGCTCAGTGGTTACCCCGATATCAATCAGGCGGTGCTGGCTGCCAAGGACTCCTGAAGACTCGCAGGAACAGTCGAAACTCCTCCCTGTGTAATCAGGGAGGATGACAGTGCCTTCCCCCCTTATAAAGCAATTCACTGAGCGCCAGGGAGAGCCCGTCTTCCGTCGCTATCGCGCAACCGGTGACGCCATCCACCATACCCACGCCAACCAATGCCTCGAGGCAGTCGGATAATACGAAGCCGTCAAAAAGCGGGCGCCTGATACAGGCAGGTCCTGTAACTGCGAACGCACCTGCTATTTTTCTAATTTCGGCACCTGCAAGTGTGAAGATCTATACCGATATCACTAAATGACCAACCAAAGGGGGAACAAATAGTATTCGCTGGCGTTGTAGTATCCTCACCCTTCATCGCTCGTGTAAGCGTTGTCCGTATGTAGTCTGCTGGTTACGGAAACCGTCACCGGCATTTGGCCTGAGGCTGGTTCCGTGCTGACAAGCGCATTGGCCAGAGCTCGGTATATCGGTCCCTCCAGGCTCTGATTGGGTCCGATATAAGCCTTGTAGTCGAAACTTGCCAGGTGCACATCCGCAAGGGTCTCGAAGCGCGTAGCCTCGTATGGCGAGCGCATGCTGATAAACACCGTTTTCGCCCCGCGTGCATTCGCCGCTTGCAGTGACCGACGATAAATATCGTAGAGAGCCTCAGAGTCGATGGTACGCTCCTGTAATGCTGGAAGGTCTTCCATTCCGCCGAGTTCAACCGCGCTTTCCGCCGGCACAATACTCGCGACGATCAGGGTATCTGCATTCGACCGGGCAACTTCCGTCACTGCCTGCTTAGGCGCAAGTAGCGAAACTTCCGCATCACTTACCCCTGCCAGTGCGATACTGAATGCCTTGCCTATGGCACGATTGGGCGCAAGTATCTGTACCCGCTGAGTTTTCGCGTCAATCACGGGTAATGCAGACAGTCGCGGCTCAAAAATATGGGTCAGCGCTGCACTCGCCAGGGAGTCCGCAAGTGCGCGATGCTCAGCAGAGGCCAATACCTTTGCCGCACCGTCGACAGCCTCGGCCTCTTCAAGCTGGGCCCATTGTTTGTCCACATAGACCTGCTTCAAGCGTTGCACCCGAGCCACAGAAGTATCCAGTTCATCCAGTGATAGCTCACCAGCCTGCAGCGCAGAAACCACCCGGCCGATCAGACGATCCAGCTGTACCAAATCCTCCGGGTAACGAATTTTGACCGGCATCAGTGCGATGTCCGCACCCGCAGCGAAGGTATTTACCACGGCCTCTTCCGGCGTAAAGTAGTCGCTGATGCCGGCCATATTGAGGGAGTCGGTCACAATCACCCCCTGATAACCCATCTGTTCACGCAGAATGCCAGTGAGGATTTTGCGAGACAGCGTCGCGGGTGCAAGCATCTGCTCACCGGAGAGGGAGGTAAGCGTTTTAGTGTCCAACGCCGGATACTGGATATGTGCGGTCATCGTCAGCGCCGGTTGCGCGTTATGGATGACCTGTTGAAAGGGCAACAGATCCACCGCGCGAGCCCGATCCATGGAGCGCTCCACCCGCGGTAGCCCTGTGTGGCTGTCGACGCTGGTATCCCCGTGGCCGGGAAAATGCTTTACCGTTGCAGCAACACCGCGTCGCTGAAATGCCGCGACACTCGCCGATCCGAGATCCGCCACCACCTGTGGGTTCTCGCTATAGGAACGCACATTAATTACCGGGTTGTCCGGGTTGCTGTTTACATCCAGCGTAGGGGCAAAATTCACATTGAACCCCAGCGCGCGCAGCTGATCCGCCATCACTTCTGCCGTAGCGCTGGCAAAACGGTCGCCTTCGCGGGCATAGGTCGCACCGATGGCCATGTTACCGGCAAAAGCCGCGGCTTCATCTCTCGGCAAGCGGTTTACACGGCCGCCCTCCTGGTCGATACCAATCAACAACGGCAAACCACTGCGCGACTGCGCGGCAGCCTGCTGCAGGGCTCTATTGAGTCTTACGATTTGCGCGCTATGTTCCAGGTTATCGGCAAACAGAATAATGCCACCGAGGTCGGTATCCCGAATCATGCTGGCAAGTTCCGACGGAAGCTCTGTCACCGGGTTATCGCACTGGCGGTTACCCTCCTTGCCCGCCATAGGCCGCTGCACGTCTGGACAGAAATACCGGATATCGAGCATCAGCTTTTGCGCCACCTTCTGGCGCAGATCCAGTTTATGGTCCGTGTGAGGCGTCAGCTCTGCGCTTGTCTTCTCACATCCGGCAATCCCGGAGGCAATGGACATCACTGCGCAAAACCCTGCGACCCTGGACAGAACGCCTTTAACCCGCATAACAAATAACCAATTACAAATGTAAGTTCAATATTGAATATTTTATTCTTCACATTTAGCGCCACGGTGCAACAGGAAGTTTGCACAAAGTAAAAGGAAGCGAAAATGCTCCCAAGTGGTTCACAGGATGAGGATCAAGTTAAAGCTCAACACAAGACCACCAACCAAAACAGATCAACGCCTGCTTTTCCCCCAGCGCGCCCTGATACAGTGAATTCCATCAAACGAAAATGTGTGGCCACGGCCTGCCCCAACATGGCTTCAGGTTCAGCAGCCTGTAGTGACAGATCGTTACAAACACTGACACTCACTAGGTCCAATATCGACTAACCACCACATAACGATAATTAGAGAAACTATCGGGTCATATATGGGATCGCGCTTTTTTATTGCTCCTGAACAGCTGGAAGCATTTGAGGCCGCGGCACGCAGCGGATCTTTTTCTGCAGCGGCGCGTTCTTTGGGCAAGGCGCAGTCCACGGTTTCGGGATTGATTAGCAACCTGGAGATTGACACAGGCCTCAACCTGTTTGATCGCTCCGGTCGCGAGCCAAAACTTACCGCACAGGGGCGCTCGCTACTGCACGATGTACGCTCACTACTCAATTCTTACTCTCGCTTTGACGCCAAGAGTCGCAGCCTCAATGCCGGGCTGGAGGAAGCTCTCACCATTGCGGTCGATGAATCCGCGATCGAGCTTAAATTACTGACTCAAAGCCTGAAATCTTTTTACGAGGAGTTCGGCACCGTCAGCGTGACGTTATTACATGCATCTGGCGAAAGCGCCGCAATACTGGTACGCGAGGGAAAGGCAGATATCGGAATTGTTCCCAGCCAGAGCGATTACCCGGAAGACTTCGACTTCCGCGGTGTGGGCAACGGTTCGTTTGTTTTGGTTGCTGGCAAGAGTCATGCACTTAGCACGCTGGACACCGTTCGCATTCAGGATCTGCACAACCACCTGCATCTCCGTATCAGCACAAGCAGTGACACGACATCAATGCCGAAAAACGATCTCGGTGATCGTATCTGGTATCTGGAGAGCTGTACGCTGTTAATGACCATGCTTACTGCCGGACTGGGCTGGGCGTCTACCCCACTGCATATTGCACGGCCGCATATCGACAGCGGTGCAATCAAGATTCTCGACACAGATTTCCAGCTGACCTCCCCCCCTTATTGCACCGATATTATCTGGTCGCGGCGTAAAGCACTGGGGACAGCGGGTGAGCGCTTGATCGACGAAATCTCACACGTATTATCAAGCGAGGCCATGGAACCTGCCTGAGCAGGCTCGCATGCAAACGATCATCTGGCGCGTGCCAGGTAGAAACCCAGCAAATCGTGCCAGCTTACCAGTGCAACTGAACTCTAAGCGGCGAAGTCTCATCCTCGAGCCCGCACATTTCCTCATACGGGGTCAGCTGTTCCAGCCAAACCTCCTCGAGTTTGTGACTGTGAAAATGATCGCGGATCTCTTCCAGGCAGTGAAACCGGTGGGGCCTATCCTTTCTGTCCGTCAAGAGCTCCCTGCCATTCTCATCTACGGCCTCAACGAGATAAAACTGTCCCTCCAGGGAAAGAATATGTAGGTTCATGTTACCTCCTTCGGCGCTCACGGCACGCACTGCCAGCATGACCTCTTACCAGCTTAAGATGGCAACAGTGGAACGGGAAATAACGGTTTCCTCGGGATTTCCCCAAACTGCGCACGAGCCTTGCCAGCCGCCTATCCTCGTCCGTACTCCCGATCATCTAGAACCCGACCATACGGTCTAGCGGTGTAGCCGATAGTGGTTTGCAGGCCGCTTTGGTATCCTTGCGCGCTTGTGCCATTCGCCCGCAACGGGAGGCTCCTGTCCCGTCCCCGGCCCCGGAGGCCGGCACAGAAAAACAAATAACCCACTGTTTTATAAAGATTTTTTATTCATGCCCGCAACCGCAGCTAAAACCGCCAAGCCCGAACACACACCGATGATGCAGCAATATTTGCGTATCAAGGCGGAGCATCCCCAGGAGCTGGTGTTCTACCGCATGGGAGACTTCTACGAGCTGTTCTATGACGATGCCAAGCGCGCGGCGGAGCTGCTGGATGTGACCCTGACCGCCCGCGGCAAATCCGGTGGGCAACCGATTCCCATGGCCGGCATTCCCTACCACGCGGCCGAGGGCTATCTGGCGCGGCTGATCAAGGCCGGCGTCTCCGTGGCCATTGTCGAACAGATTGGCGATCCTGCCACCAGCAAGGGGCCCGTGGAGCGCAAGGTAGTGCGTATCGTGACTCCAGGCACCGTCACCGACGAGGCGCTGCTGAACGAGCGTCGGGACAACCTGCTGGCCTCCGCGGTGCTGGTGGGCGACCACTTTGGCCTGGCCCTGCTGGATGTGGGCACCGGGTACTTCGCAGTGCAGGAAGTGGATACCCTGGAAGCTCTGGTAGAACAGATCCAGCGCTTCAGCCCTACCGAATTGCTGGTATCGGAAGACCTCAGCCTCCCCGCTGAAATCGAACGCCGCGCGGGCCTGCGCCGCCGTGCGCCCTGGGAGTTCGACCTGGAAAGCGCCCTGCGTCTGCTCAATCGCCAGTTTGGCACCCTGGACCTGGAGGCATTCGGCTGCAGCCATATGCACGCGGCGCTATCCGCCGCTGGCTGCCTGTTGCAGTATGCGCGCGATACCCAGCGCACAGACCTGCCCCATATCCGCACCCTGCGCACCGAGCGCAGCGAAGATACCGTGGCCCTGGACCCCGCCAGCCGCCGCAACCTGGAAATCGATACCAACCTGAACGGCGGCGACGACAATACGCTGCTGTCAGTTTTCGACGCCTGTAAGACCGCCATGGGCAGCCGCCTGCTGCGCCGCTGGCTGAACAATCCCCTGCGCAACTTGAATACGCTGCAGCAACGCCAGCAGGCGATTGCCGCGTTGATTAGCGACTACCGCTTCGAGCCTCTGCGCGAAGCACTCAAGCCCATCGGCGATATGGAGCGGATTCTCGGCCGCCTGGCGCTGCGCTCCGCACGCCCGCGAGACCTGTCGCGTCTGGGTATGTCGCTGGCCCAGTTCCCGGAACTGCAGCGCCAGCTCAGCGAAACCGATGCCGCCCTGCTCGGCCAATTGAGCAGCGAGATGGGGCAGTGGCCGGAAACCGTGGAGCTGCTCCAGCGCGCGCTGGTAGAAAATCCGCCGGTGGTAATCCGCGAAGGCGGTGTGATTGCGGAGGGCTTTGACGAGGAACTGGATGAGCTGCGCGGGATCAGTGAGAACGCCGGGGATTATCTGGTACAGCTGGAGTTGCGGGAGAAAGAGCGCACCGGTATCCCCACCCTGAAGGTCGGCTACAACCGGGTGCACGGCTACTTTATTGAAATCAGCCGCGGACAGAGTGACAAGGCACCGGCCGACTATATCCGTCGCCAGACTCTAAAAAATGCCGAGCGCTTTATTACCCCGGAACTGAAAGAGTTTGAAGACAAGGCGCTTTCCGCCAAGAGTCGCGCACTGGCCCGGGAAAAATTCCTCTACGAGGAGCTGATCACCACCCTCAATGAACATCTGGCCGCACTGCAGACGGCCGCCGCCGCAGTATCCCAGTTGGACGTACTGGCGAATATGGCCGAGCGCGCCGACCAGCTGCGCCTCAGCCAACCCGAACTGTCCGAACAACCCGGCATTCACGTGGAAGGCGGTCGCCATCCGGTGGTGGAGCAGGTTCTGGACGACCCGTTTGTGGCCAACGACATCGATCTGCACGAGTCCCGTCGCATGCTCGTCATTACCGGCCCGAATATGGGCGGTAAGTCGACCTATATGCGACAGACCGCGCTGATTGCCCTGCTCGCCCATTGCGGCAGTTTTGTGCCCGCGGACAGTGCCCGTATCGGCCTGCTGGACCGGATCTTTACCCGTATCGGCAGTGCCGACGACCTGGCCGGTGGGCGCTCCACTTTTATGGTGGAGATGACGGAGACCGCGAATATCCTGCGTAACGCCAGTGAGCACAGCCTGATCCTGATGGATGAGATCGGCCGCGGTACCAGTACCTACGACGGCCTTTCCCTGGCCTGGGCATGCGCCCACTTCCTGGCCGACCGGGTGCGCGCTTTTACCCTGTTCGCCACCCACTATTTCGAGCTGACGGAGCTGCCCGACCAGTGTCCCGACGCAGCCAATATCCACCTGAATGCCACCGAGCACGGGGATTCCATCGTGTTCCTGCATCGTATTCAGGAAGGTCCCGCATCCAAGAGTTACGGCCTGCAGGTGGCCAAGCTGGCCGGGATCCCGCAGGAAGTGCTGGAAGAAGCCAAGGCCCGCCTGGCCGCGCTGGAAGCGGGAAACACCACCCGCGACTCGGGCCCGGGCGCACCCGCGCAGCCGTCGGCAAACGAGCCGCCCCCTCAACCCGTTCCGCCAGTAAAGGCCCCAGCTACGCAAACAAAGACCGCGGCTCCGGCACAGGTGGACCTGTTCGGCAGCGCACCACATCCGGCAGTGGAGGCCCTGGAATCTCTGGACCCGGACGATATGACACCGCGCCAGGCACTGGAACAGCTCTACGCTCTGCGCAAACTGTTATAAGCACCCAACCAATTCGACTCAAAAGCCACTACAATTCGCGCCAGTTATTGCTAAAATCCGCAGCTTTCAAGAATGAGGTCAGGTTCCGGCATACGGAGCCGACCGGGCAGCGGAAACGCATCAGCATTATCGAGGGACAAGCATGACATTCGTAATTGGGGAAAACTGCATCAAGTGCAAATACACCGACTGTGTGGAAGTTTGCCCGGTAGACTGCTTCTACGAAGGCCCCAACTTCCTGGTGATCCACCCGGACGAGTGTATCGACTGTGCACTGTGCGAGCCTGAGTGCCCTGCCAATGCCATCTTCTCGGAAGATGAGGTACCGGACGATCAGCAGGAATATATCGAGCTGAACGCGGAGCTGTCGGAGGTATGGCCGAATATCACCGAGAAGAAAGATCCCCTGCCGGATGCAGAGGAATGGGATGGGAAAACCGGCAAGCTGGAGATGCTGGAACGCTGAGCGAGTCTTTGCACGCCCCACAGAAGAAATTGAAAAACCGCCCTCCTGGGCGGTTTTTTTATGTGTGGTCGCTTTTCATCTATACGGTGTTGCCCAAACACCAGACTAAGAGCTAAGAGACTTGCGCATGGCCAACGCCCCAACACTTGTCCGCCGAAAACGATAAATAGCGCGCCAAATAGACGAATATTATTCAATATTTAGCATCTAGCATGAATAATTCTTGACGATAGGAAAATCAATAAATATTTTATTCCTCGCGACAACGCTGTCTTTCAGTCGTCAATAACTCAATAACAAATGCGCGAGGGATAAAGATGCTCAAGCTCAGTCGAGCCATTCAATCTGCTAACCATTCTCTTATTCGCCTGGGCTCATTGAGCGCTCTGGCCATTGCTTCCACCGGAGCGCTGGCACAAAGCAGCAATGAGGGCCTGGAGGAAGTGGTTGTTACCGGGATTCGGGCCAGCCTGGAACAGAATATCGATATGAAACGCGACGCCGATTCAGTGGTGGATGCGATTACTGCCGAGGATATCGGCAAGTTCCCGGATAAAAACGTGGCCGAAGCGCTGCAACGTGTACCCGGCGTATCCATCGACCGCGATTTCGGTGAAGGCGAGAACGTTTCCATTCGCGGTACCGACTCTTCCCTGAACATGACCCTCCTGAATGGCCAGACGGTTGCCACTTCCCAGTGGAAGGTGCTGAGTGCACTGTCTCGCGGCTTTAATTACGCCATGCTGCCATCCGACCTGATCGCCAGTGCCGAGGTGTACAAGACGCCCCAGGCAGATATCGATGAAGGCTCTGTAGGCGGTACCGTTATGCTGCGTACCCGCAAGCCACTGGACCTGGATTCCGGCACCGCATCGGTGAGCCTGGAAAACCAGTACAGCGAGTTACCGGATGTTTGGGATCCCTCCGGTTCGGCATTTGCTTCGTGGAAAAACGACGCTGGCACATTCGGCGTACTGGGAGCGGTGGTATTTCAGGATCGCTCGGTTGAGCGTCATGGTGCCGAGGTACTGGGGAACTATATCCCCACCAATGCACAGGATACCGGTGACGAAGTGTACGTGCCCTGGGGACTGGGGTCCGCCCTATTCCAGCAGCAGCGGGAGCGCCGAGGCATTGATTTGAATCTGCAATATGCGCCGAATGAGCAGTTCGACGTGACTCTCCACTACCTCGCCTCCGAACTGGGCGCTTCCAATGTGAACCAGAATTTCCTACCACTGTCCCGCAATGCGGTACGCGATGGTGGCACCAACACCCAGGTTAACAGCAACGTGGTGACATCGTCCGATATCGATGGCGCACTTGCCGGTGGTCACGTCGCATACGATGTGATTTATCGCGATGGTTCCAGCATGGATACAGATGTTCTGGATCTCGAAGCCAACTACGATCTGGGTTTTGTTCGCCTGCATGGGCAAGCCGGTCGCACCACCTCGGAGGGCAATGCCAATGACTGGTTCTACGAGTGGTTCAATCAGGCAAATGATGGCCGTGTCGACTGGACCTATACCAACAACGGTCGTCCCAGCGCCAGCTTCGATGATAGTGCCTGGATTACCAATCCCGCTGACGAGCTGGTGTTAAACGGTTACTTCGAGTCGCAGATCACCATGACTGACGAGGAGGCCTATGCCCAGATTGATGCCGAGTTCGACATTGAAGGGGGCCCATTCAACCTGATCAAGGTGGGTTACAAAACCCGCGACCGCGACACCGGGCAAGACCGAATTCGCACCTACGCTTCCAATTTGGGCGCGGACGGTAACGATGCGTACTTCGGTACTGCAGCGGACTTCTGGAGCGGCGCCCTGGTCAGTGGCCTGCACGGTGAAACCGGCTTTGGGCCATCGGCTTACTTCGACCCGGATCGCAGCAAGCTGAATGCGTATTTCGATGCACTGCCCAATTGTGCAGCTGGCAGCACGGAAATCTGCTCAAACCGCGATACGACCTGGTACCCGTCCATTTTCGATATCAATGAAAAAGTAAATGCACTGTATGTGAAAGCGGACTTTGCCGATGATGCCACAGGCCTGCGCGGTAATGTTGGCGTGCGTTACGTAACCACAGACACCACTGCCGGTGCCTGGAGTTTCTCTGAAGATCAGGGAGAATATACCTACGATGAAGTTAAAGCGGAGTACTCTGACGTACTGCCAAGCCTGAACCTGGCCTGGGATGCCAGCGACGATGTAGTATTGCGATTCGCCGCGGCCAAAGTAATCGCGCGACCGAGCCCGAGCCAGCTGACCTCCTCTGTATCACTGACTCCAGAAACAAGTTCTGGCTCTGGTGGCAACCCGGAGCTGGAGCCTTATCGCGCTACCCAGTTCGACTTCGGTGCCGAGTGGTATTTCACCGATGGCGCCATGGTGGCGGCAACAATGTTCACCAAACAGATTGACGACTATATCTTCGATGAAATCCGGGCGGAGCAGGTTATCAGTCCTGACGGTGTGGTGCAGATCGATTCCATGCGCAGGCCACAAAATGGCCCCAGTGTGGACTTGAGCGGTCTGGAAGCCCAGCTTCAGTACACTTTCGATAATGGCTTTGGTCTGGTGGGTAACTATACCTATACCGACGTCAGTGACGCAGAAACCCAGAGTGGGCCCGTTACCCTTCCGGGCAACAGTGAGAACATGTTCAACATCAGTGGTTTCTACGAGAACGAACTGTTCAGCGCGCGTCTCGCGTACAACTACCGCTCGGAATTCTTCCGCGCGAAAACTTCATTTGGCAGTCTGTATCGCGACGAGCAAACTTCACTGGATGCCCAGTTCAGCTACTACGTTAATGAAAAGCTGAGCCTGCGCGCCGAGGCACTCAACCTCACCAATGAGACCGTCAGTGATATCTTCGAACTGGATGGCGGTCCCACCCTGCAGGGTAGCGAATGGGAAAATGGCCGTCGATTCTTCCTCGGGGCCAATTACAAGTTCTAAGGATGTTTCCCTTCTTGGCGACGGGCTGAATTACAGCCCGGCGCCCCATGTTCGTCCTCGCACTGTCTCTCTTGCCGGCACCTTTGTGCCGGCCTTTTTTAGCAACGCTGGTCAAGTGCCATCGTTGCTACCTCAATCCAATACTTCATGTCGTTTTGAGCATACGATCGCGGGGGTATTTAAACAGAACTACATTGCTACCTTTTGCCAGAAGCAGTCGTCAGTTCTGATCAATCAGAGGGCAACGAAAGGAATGCAGCGGTCCGACTTACTTCAGAGGCCAGGCCCGCTACTGCCAACGCCTCGATGATTTCCGCATCGCTGGCTCCCTCTTTTCTCGCCATATCGATCACCTCACCTGCGTGATCATGAGGGCGGTTGTTCGCATGTCGAGCCACTTCGAGCAGTGCATGATTTTTGGGGTCAAAGTGTGCGTGATCCGGGTCCGTGCGTATTTTCAACACTTCTCGCGGATCCACGCCGAATTTCTCCAGCGTCGCGCTGTGTAGTGCAATTCCATAATCACTATGCTCATCCGCCGCCACCATAAGCGCGATCCCCTCCTTCAACCTTGGCGACAGTGCACCGGTCAGCATCACATGCTGGTATCTCTCCCACAGCAGGGTCAGTATCGTCGGGTTGTTGGCACAGGCCCGGAATATCCCCGGTACCATTCCCAGCGTGGTTCGGATGTCATCCAAAACTGCGCTAACCCGCTCCTCCACGGGCATTTCCAATAATGGCATATGGCTCATGGTGCACCTCCAAGATAGAGCGACCTACACAAGTTCATCGATTAGAGCGTGGCCTGAGGTCAAATACTGGATATAATCACAGCATGCGGAAAATCATCCATTGCGACTGCGACTGCTTCTACGCCTCGGTAGAAATGCGGGACGACCCCAATCTCCGGGGGCGCCCGGTTGCCGTGGGCGGCGCCAGCGACCGCAGAGGGGTGATATCCACCTGTAACTACGAGGCGCGCAGCTTTGGTGTACGCTCGGCGATGCCGACTTCCCAAGCCAAAAAGCTCTGTCCTGACCTGATTGTAGTGCCGGGTAACATGAAAAAATATCGGGAAGTCAGCGCGCAAATTCGGGAAATTTTTCTTTCCTATACCGATCTGATAGAACCCCTTTCCCTGGATGAGGCCTATCTGGATGTCAGCAACAGTGCTCACTGCAACGGCAGCGCAACCCTGATCGCCCAAGAGATCCGCGCCCGCGTCCATCGGGAACTGGGAATTACCATCTCTGCGGGTGTCGCCCCCAATAAGTTTCTCGCAAAAATTGCCAGTGACTGGCAAAAACCGGATGGACTGACAGTCATTCACCCCGACTCGGTGGAAGACTTTGTCCTGCGCTTACCGGTGAAGAAGATTCACGGCGTCGGCCGCGTCACCGCAGAAAAAATGCACCGCCAGGGAATCCACAACTGCAGCGATTTGCGGCGCTACAGCCTGGTTGAACTGGTGCAGAAATACGGCAAGTTTGGCAATCGTCTGTATCAGCTCTGCCGGGGTGTCGACGACAGGGCGGTTAGCGGCGACGGCTCGCGCAAGAGCGTCAGTGTGGAACACACGTTTACTGAAGACCTGAAAAATCTCGACGACTGGCAAGAACAGATGACCCATCTTTTCGGACGACTTCAGGAGCGTATGGAAAAACTGGGCGACCGCTATGAAATCAGTGCCGCCATCATCAAGGTCAAGTACAACGACTTCACCCAGTCTACCCAGGAGCGCAGCAGTCGATCCGCACGCATCAGCGAATTCAAACAACTGTTGCAACAAAGTTGGGACAAGCGCAGCGATCCCATTCGTCTGCTCGGGGTGGGCGTAAAACTCAAGGATTTACGCGCCGATTTGGGACCGGAGCAATTGCCACTGCCATTCCGGGGGCAACCCCCACCGACCACCTGATACTCCTCACTTGTGAGACTAGTGTTGCGCCCAAGCGGGTTAATCGTTGACCAGTTCAGAAGCTTGTTGCGCCAGATTATGCGCAATATTGCACCCGGAACCTTTGCGCGTTCTGCTGGTCATGCGGCCTCGGGCTATACTCCCATCACGGTCTCGAAAGCAGTTCCAGTCACTATCTATATGAAGCGTGTAGTCCCGAGTTCCCTGGTGGTCTGGTTTCTGAACTATGCCCGCAGGCTAAAACATCCACAATTATTCAAGTGGATCTGCGCGCTGTTCCTGATTGACCTGATCATTCCCGACCTGATCCCGTTTGTTGACGAAATCCTGTTGGGCCTGGCCACACTCTTTCTGGCCTCGTGGAAGAAACGCGGTAACGCACCGGAAAATACCAGCGAAAGTGCTGCGGAAACACAAAGTAGCGAAAATAGAAGGGAAAAAGTCGTAACCGGTCACGCAGAAAAAATGAATGACCAAGAAAACAATTCGACATCCCACGACGGACACGATAAACACTGAGCAAAATAGGAAGTTCGCACCTTGCCGGTAATAGGCAGGGCGAAATGACGTTAACGGATAATTTACTCGTTTAACGAAGTACTCCTGGCAAGGAAGTGCCCAGGAGATGTACAACCGGGTAAGTGACTATGGGAAATAAAGCCAAGGAGGCCAATCCCATGTTTGCGGATAAGTTGTGCATTCTCAGTGACGAAGAACTGGTAAGTCGCTATTGCGATACGCGCGATCACAAGGCTTTCCAGGAAATCTACCTTCGCTACAAAGACGAGCTGTTTCGCTACTGCGCTCAGATGGTGCCCCATCGCTGCACACAGCTGATGGAAGCGTTCTGGAGTGTATTCCTGGACACGCCGCCTGAGCTGCAACGGAGACGCCTGAAAAACTGGCTATATATCCGCCTGAACCGATTACTGTGCACACCAGACAAAGATACCCCCGATACAGACAACCGTTCAGATGATTCCGCCCGTGCTCACGGCGATGCGCTGCACAGCGCCCTGAAAGGATCCGATGTACTGAGGGCGATCCAGCAACTCCCCAGAATGCAGCGCAATGTTTTTCTGCTGTTCACCGAATGCGGCCTATCCCTGGCTACGGTCGCGGATATCGAAGGCACTACCCTTGCGCATTGCCGGGCGATACTGGAAGAAAGCCGCAACAGTATCGAACATGCTCTCTATGGCAGCGCCCGTAAACCTTGGAAATCTGCAGCTACCCTGGCGAAGGAAGCCGAGGCGCGAGCAGCCGAAGAGAATGCCAACAACAAGGCCACAGAGGAGCGGGTCGACAAGAAGCAAACCGGGCCCCAAAAGCCCCGCGTCACACTTCCCTGGGGGAAAACATCGAAAGTTGCAGCAGCCTCCCCCGCTACTGCTGATCGTTCTGTAGAGGTAGCTTGAACATGTCTAGTAATCAGTGGGAATCGTCCTATCGGCGGGCCGCGGACAAACTCCACTCTCCACGTACCATCGACGAGAAATTACTCGCCAGTGCCCGCGCCATCAAACCGGTGAAAAAGTTCAACGCGCGCGACAGCCGACTGCTCTCCAAAGCCGCATCGGGCTTCAGCGCCATCGCCATAGCCATTGCCCTGTTGCACCCGGCCCAGTACCTTGGCGCCACCCCCGGGCAGATCGCTCCCCAGGGCAATAACCGCGAACAAGGGCTGGAACGCTACCGCCCCAAGCCCGGCAGAATACGAGCTACAGCCGATGGCTGGCATACGCTGCGTGCCGAAGTAGAAGCCGGCAGTTATATCCAGCTGTGTTCCCAGTGGCGGCGACAACAGCAGTCGCCCGCAGAGGAGAAGCTACCGGCCGACCTGCAGGCGAAAGCGAGACAGCACTGCCGACTCCTACCGTAAGTGCCCACGATAAAAAATCAACACAGTATTAAAAAAGGGAGTAGCGCCCATGGTGCTACTCCCTTTTTTAATACTGTTCACTTACGTCTTGTTAGATCCTGAGAAATACGGGGTGTGATTGCGGTACTAGCCCCGATTCATGGTCAAAACAACCTTGCCCCGGGCCCTGCGTTCGCCAATCGCCGCAAATGCCTCAGAAAAGTCATCCAGGTCATATATCTCAGTGGTCAACGGCTGCAGTCGCCCCTCCTGCACAAAACCCAGCAACTCGCTAAAATTCTGCATATTGCCCTTGGGATCACGCGCTGCCCAGCCCCCCCAGTAAATACCGAGAATATCACCGGCTTTCAGGAGAGGAAGGTTCAGGGGTAGGTTTGGAATATCCCCGGCGGCGAAACCAATCACCAGATAGCGGCCACCCCAGGCGATGGAGCGGTAGGCCTGCTCGGTAAATCCACCACCCACCGGGTCGTAAATGACATCCGCGCCCTTGCCATCGGTCAGTTCACGAATACGATCCTTGAGGTTTTCGCGGCTGTAGTTGATGGTTTCATCCGCTCCCAGGTCTCGACAGAAAGCGAGTTTTTCATCGGTGGACGCACAAGCGATCACCCGCGCGCCCATCAGCTTGCCCAGCTGGATCGCCGTCACGCCCACACCACCCGCAGCGCCCAGCACGACCAGGGTTTCTCCGGGCTGCAAACGTGCGCGCTGCTTGAATGCATAGTACGACGTGGCATAGGTGATGCAGAAACCCGCCGCCTGCGGAAAATCCAGTTCTGCAGGCATTGGCATCAGGAGCTTGTGATCCACGTTGACAGATTCTGCAAAGGCAGCGAGCCCTGGCATGGCAATAACCCTATCGCCTTCCTTGAAGCCTTTTACTGCTTCTCCGACCTCACGAATGATACCGGCACATTCACCACCCGCGACAAAAGGTAACTCAGGCTTCACCTGATACTTACCCTGAACCATCAGGCCGTCAGGGAAGTTCACCCCGGCAGCGTGTACCTCTAGCTGTACCTCGTGGGGTCTTGGAGAACCCAAAGGCCAGTCGCGGACTTTAAGATTGTCTATCGGGCCAAAGGCCTCACATACCAGTGCTCGCATGGTTACTCCTTTTATTGGGCGCTACATTTCCGGCGCTATTTTTTTGCGATGCCGCGATCAGACCACTTCGAACAGTCCCGCTGCCCCCATACCGCCGCCGACGCACATGGTAACCACCACATACTTGACGCCCCGACGCTTGCCTTCCAGCAGTGCGTGTCCAACCATCCGCGCTCCACTCATACCATAGGGATGGCCAATGGATATAGCGCCGCCATTAACGTTGAGCTTTTCATTGTCGATACCCAGTTTGTCGCGGCAGTAAAGTACCTGTACCGCGAAGGCTTCGTTCAACTCCCACAGGCCAATGTCATCTACGGACAGACCAGTGCGCTGCAACAGCTTGGGAATTGCGAATACCGGGCCAATACCCATTTCGTCGGGCTCACAGCCCGCGACCGCCATGCCCCGGTATATCCCCAGAGGGTTCAGGTTGCGCTGTTCGGCAAGTTTACCGTCCATCAGTACCATGGCCGCAGCGCCGTCGGAGAGCTGCGAAGCATTACCCGCAGTGATGACACCATTATCCCGGACCGGGTTCAGGCTACGCAGACCGTCGATGGTTGTAGACGGGCGATTGCCTTCATCCATGCTCAGGGTCACTTCCTGTTCTGACTGTTCTCCGGTTTCCTTGTTCACCACGATCTTGTTACAGGTGACCGGGACAATTTCATCGGCGAACAGACCTGCCTGCTGTGCGGCCGCAGTGCGCATCTGGGATTGCAGGGAATACTCGTCCTGCAGATCGCGACTGATACCATAGCGCTTGGCAACCACTTCTGCGGTATCGATCATCGGCAGGTAGATATCCGGGTGCATGGAGAGCAGCGTGGGATCCGCTACGCGGAAGCTGTTCATCTGCTGATTCTGAACCAGGGAAATGGACTCCATACCACCGGCAAGGGTTACCGGCACACCATCCTGGGTGATCTGCTTGGCCGCGGTTGCTATGGCCATCAGGCCGGAGGAACACTGACGATCGATGGTCATACCGGCAACGGTTGTCGGCAGGCCTGCGCGCAGCGCAATCTGGCGGGCGACATTGGTGCCGGTGGTTCCCTGCTGCAGGGCCACACCAAACACGCAATCGTCAATCTCGCCAGCATCGACACCGGCGCGCTCAACCGCAGCGCTCACTGCGTGCGCGGCCAGGCTCGGTCCTTCAATATTATTGAATGCACCGCGGTAGGCTTTACCGATGGGGGTACGGGCGGTGGATACGATGACTGCTTCTTTCATGGGAATTCTCCTGAGTGTTGGTCGCGATCAGCCGTCGAGCTTGACGCCCGTGCCCTGTGCCGCCTTCTGGATAAACTTGACCGTCTGATTGAGGCCACCCACAAGTTCCTGCTGACCGCGTTCATCGGCGATCGCATCCAGGTTGGCGAGCACGTTCTCCGCAGTCTGCTGCTCTGGAGGCAGGTAGATACCTTCGGTCTCCAGAATACGCGCCTTGGCGAAGGCACCAGCACCCGCACAGAGGATAAACCGATTAGGAGCATCGTCCGCTACCAGTGCAATCAGCCCGGCGGTGACAGATTCCGGGGTCAGCAGTTCCAGCGCTTTTGGATCGGGAATAATGTCCTCGGTCATACGGGTGGCCGCCGTCGGGGACAGGCAGTTGACTTTAATGCCGTACTTTTCCCCCTCGAGACACAGGGTGTTCATCAGGCCAACCACGCCGGTTTTTGCCGCGCCGTAGTTGGACTGGCCGAAGTTACCGTAAAGCCCGGAAGAAGAGGTGGTCATCACGATCCGTCCATACTGCTGCTCGCGCATGATCTCCCACACGGCCTTGGTGCAGTTGACCGACCCCATCAGGTGAACATTCACCACCAGATTGAAATCATCGATCGGCGCTTTGGCAAAGGACTTGTCCCGCAGGATACCGGCGTTATTGACCAGAATATCTACACGGCCCCAGCGCTCCGCGGCATCCTTGACCATGTCCTGAACCTGCTGGTAATCGGTCACATTGGCACCGTTGGCGATCGCCTCTCCGCCTGCGGCTTCAATTTCTGCAACCACCGATTCCGCCGCGGTCAACGAACCGCCAGAGCCATCTCGTGCACCGCCAAGATCATTGACCACCACTTTAGCTCCGCGGCGCGCCAGCTCGAGCGCGTGGGATCGGCCGAGGCCATTACCGGCACCGGTGACGATGGCCACCTTACCTTCGAATGAAATAGACATGGTTCTCTCCGTTAACACTATTATCGAATATTCTTTTCAGATTGCTGTTTCTCAGACAAATTGCATCACCAACCATTCGGCGATCAATGCGGGCTTGTCCTCGCCCTCGATTTCCACAGTGACTTCCATCTTGATCTGAAACTGACCCGGCTTTTTTTCCATGATATCGAGCACCTTTGCGCGCGCCCGCACCCGCTGGTTCACTTTCACGGGATTGATAAACCGGACTTTATCCAGGCCGTAATTCACTCCCATTTTCACCCCTTCCAGGGCTACATGGAGTTGCTCCGCAAAATAGGAAAGCAGCGAAAGTGAGAGGAAGCCGTGGGCGATGGTAGTGCCAAATGGCGATTTCGCGGCTGCTTCCGGGTCCACATGAATAAACTGATGATCCAGCGTGCAATCGGCGAATTTATTGATTCGATCCTGGTCAACCTGGAACCAATCCGTGGCATCGGTTTCCATGCCAATCGCGCTGGCAAAGTCCTGTGGTTTTATACTTATCGACATTGATCTCTCTCCCTATCAATTTTTAACTAGAATGCGGAAACACCACCGTCCACAGCGAGGGACTGGCCTGTCACGTAGCTCAGTGCCGGCGAGCAGAGCATCACCATTGCGCTGACCACCTCCTCGGGCTTGCCGAGGCGTTTCATCGGGCTACCCGCGGCAAAAATAGAGTGCACCTGCTCCACCGTGGCACCCTCGGGTGCCTGCATATCGGTAATCATTGGAGTCAGGGTGTAGAAAGGACAAACCGCATTCACACGCACGTTATGGCGCGCGTATTCCACTGCGGCGGTACGAGTCAGGCCGATCACGGAATGCTTGGCACCGGCATAAGATGAAGCCTTGGGCGCGCCACCAAGTCCAGCCATGGAACTCACATTGAGGATGATCCCCCCGCCCTGGCTACGCATCAGTTTCAGCTGATGCTTCATGCCAAAGAACACCCCTTTCACATTAACGCGGTGTTGTAGATCAAGGGTTTCTTCTTCCACGTCTTCAAAATACTGCATGGGCGGCGCGATACCCGCGTTGTTTACCGCAATATCCAGACGCCCGAAGTTTTCCCGGGCCAGCGCTACCATCGAGGCACAATCGGTTTCCGAGGACACATCACAGGCCACTGCCTGTACGGACACTCCCAGGGAAGACAGTTTTTCCACCACGGAATCAAGTCCCGCCTCGTTGATATCCCCCAGTACCAGGCTTGCGCCCCGGCGCCCCAGTTCTTCTGCGAGCAACGCACCGAATCCACTGGCCGCACCGGTAATCAGCGCTACTTTGTCGGAAAAGTCGAGCAACGGATCAAGATTGAATTCTGCCATGATTACAGCCCCCCACATGCGGTGAGCCCACCGTCTACAACCACACACTCACCGTTGGTATAGCTACCCGCGTCGGACACCAGATACAGTACGGTACCCGCCATTTCTTCCGGTTCCGCATGGCGGTGCATGGGAATATGACTCACCGCGGTGTTGTAGATTTCTTCATGACTAAACAGCGCACCGGCGAATTTGGTTTTTGTCAGACCCGGCAGCAACGCATTGACACGTATATTGAACTGCGCGCACTCCTTGGCAAACGCCTTGGTCATATTGACCACGGCGGCCTTGGTGATGGAGTAAATACCCTGCCCTACACCGGGTTGCAGCGCATTGATTGAGGCGGTATTAACAATGCAACCACCGCCGTTTTCGCGCATCAGCTTGCCCGCCTCGACGGACATGAAAAAGTACCCGCGAATGTTGACCGCAACGGTCTTCTCGAAGGCACCGAGATCAGTATCAAGAATATGTCCGAAGTACGGATTGGTCGCAGCATTGTTCACCAGAATATCCAGCTTGCCGTAATGATCGCGGATATGGGCAAAGACTTGCGCAATATCGTCCAAGTTGCCGATATGACACGGCAGCGCTTCCGCCTTGCCACCTGCTTCGTTAATTGCGTCCGCTACCGCCTGACAGCCCTCGATCTTGCGGCTGGAAACCAGCACATGGGCCCCCTGCTCTGCCAACAGTTTGGCGATAGCCTCACCAATACCACGGCTGGCACCGGTCACCAGGGCAATTTTTCCACTCAGGTCAAACAGATTAGTCGCCATAAATTTCTCCCAACAATCGTTGTAATTATCTGATTCTTCGTTAACTTTCGTTTTCGATAACATCCAGCGCCATCATCGCCAGAGGCTCGACCAGAGCACCAAGCGCCGCTGCATTTTTGCTCGACGCGTTGCCGTCATGAGCGCGCTTGGCGACCCCCTGAATAATCGCCGCAAGACGGAAAAAACTGAACGCGAGATAGAACGCCCAGTTATCAATCCGCTCAATACCCATGCGATCGCAGTAGCGCGAGACATATTCCTGCTCCGAGGGAATACCCAGGCTTTTGCAATCCACGTTCATTAACCCGGAGATATTTCCGCTATTGGCAGGCATACGCAGCTGCATACACTGGTAGGCGAGGTCTGCAAACGGATGCCCCAGGGTGGAGAGTTCCCAGTCCAGCACCGCGATAGCGCGGGACTCGGTCGGGTGGAACATGATGTTGTCCAGCCGGTAGTCCCCGTGTACCAGTGACATGCGGCCATCATCTTCTGGCAAATGGTCTCCCAACCATTGAATCAGCTGATCCATAGCAGTAATCAGCTGCAATTCCGATGCGCGGTACTGTCCCTGCCAGCGACCAAACTGCCGCTCAAAATAGTTTCCGGGGCGGCCGTAATCGGCAAGACCCACTGCGTCGAGATTTACCGAATGCAGTGCCGCCAGTACCCGACTCATTTCCTCGTAAAACGCGCTGCGCTGGGCGTTGTCCAGCTCTGGCAGAGCGGCGTCCCAGAAAATACGTCCCTCGCAGTACTCCATCAGGTAAAACATGGAGCCGATCACATCGCGGTCTTCACACAGGTGTACGACCTTGGGAACCGGCACATCGGTGCCAGCCAGTGCACGCATCACGCGGAATTCCCTGTCCACCGCGTGTGCGGATTTGAGCAACTTTCCGGGCGGCTGGCGGCGCAGTACATAGGTTTCCGCGCCCGTCTCCAGCTTGAACGTGGGATTAGATTGTCCACCGGAAAATTTTTCAGCACTTTTTATCGGGCCGGAGAAGTCCGGCACATTGCGCATCAGATATTCCCGCAAGCGTTCGGTATCCAGCTGATCTACCGAGGACTGCTGTGGCGCGGATTTTTGCTCTACCTCCGACATTCAACCCTCCTTCGCCGCGTAGGCCGCAGCGAGGTTGCGTCCCAGCTGCATCATGTGCACCTGGTCCGGACCATCCGCCAGGCGGATTGTGCGCGCGTAGCTATACGCCCGCCCCAGATGGAAGTCCTGCCCAAGACCGGCGGCACCATGTATCTGGATCGCGCGATCAATCACGTTGCAGGCCATCTGTGGTGCTACAACCTTGATCATGGCAATCAGGTCGCGCGCCGCCTTGTTGCCATAACGATCCATCTGGTCCGCGGCTTTCAGGGTGAGTAGCCGCGCCTGTTCAATTTCACAGGCAGAGCGGGCGATATCTTCCCGCACGGAGCCCTGCTTAATCATCGGACGACCGAATACAATACGCTCCTCAGCGCGCTTGGACATAGCCTCGAGTGCGCGCTGGGCCTGTCCGATCAATCGCATACAATGGTGAATACGACCGGGGCCGAGACGTCCCTGGGCAATTTCAAAACCGCGCCCCTCACCGAGGATCAGGTTTTCTTTCGGCACCCGCACATTGTCGAAAATGATCTCCGCATGCCCTTCCGGTGCATCGTCATAGCCGAACACCGTCATCGGACGAACCACCTTCACACCCGGTGTATTCATTGGCACCAGAATCTGCGATTGCTGGCGATAGCGGTCTTCGCTATCCGGTGCGGTTTTACCCATCACGATCATGATTTCACAGCGATGATTCATGGCCCCGCTGATGTAGAATTTGTGCCCGTTGATCACGTAGTCATCGCCATCGCGGACAATCTCGGTTTCAATATTGGTCGCGTCACTGGAAGCAACCTTGGGTTCGGTCATCGCAAATGCGGAGCGAATATTCCCTTCCAGCAACGGCCTTAGCCAGCGGTCCTGTTGCTCTGGCGACCCGTATTGGGTGAGCACCTCCATATTGCCGGTGTCCGGCGCGCTGCAATTGAAAACCTCGGAGGAAAACAGCACTTTGCCCATTTCTTCGGCCAAAGGGGCATATTCAAGATTCGTCAGGCCAGCGCCAAATTTTTCATCCGGTAAAAACAGGTTCCACAATCCCGCATCTTTCGCTTTACGCTTCAGGGTTTCCATCACTGGGGGCTCACCCCAGCGGTCCTGTTCGAGCTGTTCGTAGTAGGTGTTTTCTGCGGGGATGACTTCCTCCGCGATAAAGGCTTTCAGGCGCTGCAGGAGTCCCTGCACTTTTTCGGAGTATTCAAAGTTCATGGCTAACTCTTTTCTCTCTGCATTCTTATCAGGGCTGTTTCCGTCCGCGATCGCTTGGCGATCCACTCAGCTATAGGTAATAAACTGACGACGCTCGCGGTTATCCAGGTGCGGTACATGGTTGAAACTGTGCAGGGTCAAGCCGCTGCGACCGGCAAAAAAGTGACTGATTGCCGTATTTTTTATCTGCATATTGAGCTGAGTCACACTGTGTGCCGGTGCCCCCAGTACCTGCCGTACCATCATCGCAATGGCACCACCGGAACTGACCACCAGTGTCCTGCCCCCGCGGGCGCCAGCGGCGAGAACACCGAGTACTTCTTCAAGACGTTGCTCGAACTGCTGCCAGCTCTCCGCGCCGTCAATTTCCCCTGAAGACCAGGCGTGCATCGCCTGCTTCAAAAACCGGTAATAGTCCGCGCGCTCGGCATCTGCGGCGGGCGCGGATGCGGGATCTTTTTCGCCGTAAGCGTGCATGACTTTCTTGAAGTCGAACTCGTTCAGTTGCGGCAGTTCCTCAACACGCTGCCTGTCTAGGCCAAGCCCCTCACAGATCCCCTGCGCGGTTTCCCGATGCCGTTGCAGATCACCGCTGACAATGTGATCGAACTGGTGTCCGTCCTGTCCCCAGTGTTCGCCGAGCCAGCGCGCTTGCTGCCAGCCGAGCTCGGATAGCTGGTCATAATTTTCACTACCAAATGACGCCTGGCCGTGGCGTACGACAAAGATTTCTGGCACTGCCTCTCTCCCGTGATTGGCACAGTAAACGATGAAACCGGTGTTTCGAATTACGTCCCGGGTTATTCACTCCTCGGCACGACTGGGAGATAAAGCTAGCGATTCTATTTGGATCATCAAAGTTTATTATGTAAATATTCAATCATTCACCACAGTGATGATGGTTGGCTCGGGCCAGTTGCTGGCAATCGGGAAACACAATGACGGGAGAAAGGCGGGAAAATGGTCGTACAGCTGCAGCAGATCGATATGAACCTGTTCCCGGTACTGGATGCGATCTATGCCACGCGCAACCTAACCCGCGCGGCCGAGCGCCTGCATATCACCCAACCGGCGGTCAGCAATGCATTGGCACGGCTGCGTCGGGCACTGGGTGACCAATTGTTCATTCGCACTCCCAATGGCATGAGCCCCACACCGCTGACCGAGAACATCATGCCCCGGGTTCAGCAGGCACTGGCGCTTCTCGGCAGTAGCGTGACGGAACACCATCAGTTCGAGCCGTCTAGCGCACAGAAAACCCTGCGCCTGTCCATGAACGATATGGCGGAAACCCTGGTACTGCCGCAATTGCTCGAGCACCTGCAGCAGGTGGCACCGGGGATCACCGTCGAGTCCTACTATGTGCCGCGAGACCAGATGGTCAAGGAGCTGGCCGCCAACAGCCTGGACTTTGCCCTCGATGTTCCCATGGTTTCCGCTTCACAGTTGAGCCAGCAGCGACTGGTTGCGGATCGCTACCAATGCATGCTTCGACCAGACCACCCCCTGGCCAGTGAATCCAGCCTGACCCTGGAACAATATCTTTCGCTCGAGCATATCCACGTCTCCAGCCGCCGCAGCGGCCCCGGGTTGGCGGATATCGCACTCAACAAGCTCGGCCGGCGGCGCAAGATCCGCCTGCGGGTGCAACACTACCGGGTGGCACCGCTGATTGTTCTCAAGACCGATCTGGCGCTCACGGTGCCGGTCAGCCTCGCCCGACAGTACCCCGCGCGCTGTTTCGAACTCCCCTTTCAGATCCCGCAGATGGACTGGCACCTGCTGTGGCATCGCAGCCAGGGTGACGATGGGGCCCACAAGTGGCTGCGAGAGCAGATCATTTCTCTGTTTGGCTAGACTTCACATTCCTGTAGCCACCGCGATTGGGATACGTAAAGCGATACGGCGAGGCCAGAGGATTCGGTCGGATCGGTCACTGCCAACGAATTACCGGGCTTGCTATCCTTGAGCCAGGATATGCAACTTTTTGCATATAAGATTCATTATCAGGCCCGTCGTAGACAGAAAGAGAACACGCACCATGACTCACGCCTATCCCAATCTGCTGGCCCCCCTGGACCTGGGTTTCACCACCCTCAAGAACCGCGTCCTTATGGGCTCCATGCACACCAACCTGGAAGAACACCCGGGTGGTTTTGAGCGCCTTGCCGCGTTTTATGGCGAACGCGCCCGCGGTGGCGTAGGCCTGATCGTGACCGGTGGCATCGCCCCCAACGAAGAAGGCGGTGTATTCCAGGGCTCTTCCAAAATGACCACCGCGGAGGAAGCCGCAGAGCACCGCGCCATTACCGACGCGGTACACAGTGAAGGCGGCAAGATCTGTATGCAGATCCTCCACGCCGGCCGCTATGCCTATAATCCCGCCCTGGTCGCCCCCTCCGCCATCCAGGCCCCGATCAACCCCTTCACACCGAAGGAATTGAGCGATGCGGAAGTGGAACAGCAGATCGACGACTATGTTCGCTGTGCCACCCTTGCCCGCGAGGCCGGCTACGACGGCGTGGAAGTGATGGGCTCCGAAGGCTACTTCATCAACCAGTTTATCGTTGCGCGCACCAACCACCGCGACGACCGCTGGGGCGGCAGCTTCGAAAACCGCACCCGCCTGCCCCTTGAGATTGTGCGTCGTATCCGCGAGGCCGTAGGTGAGGACTTCATCATCATCTACCGCCTGTCCATGCTAGACCTGGTTGAGGGAGGCAGTGACTTCGACGAAGTGGTAGCCCTGGGACAGGCCATCGAGAAAGCCGGTGCGAATATCATCAATACCGGTATTGGCTGGCACGAGGCCCGAGTACCCACCATCGCCACCAGCGTACCGCGCGCGGCGTTCAGTGAAATTACCGCCAAGGTCAAACAGCACCTGAACGTGCCGGTCATCACCAGCAACCGCATCAACATGCCGCAGGTGGGCGAAGAGGTGCTCGCCAACGGTCATGCAGACATGGTGTCCATGGCGCGCCCATTCCTCGCGGACGCCGAATTCGTCAACAAGGCTGCGGAAAACCGCGCGGATGAAATCAACACCTGTATCGGATGTAACCAGGCCTGCCTGGACCACACCTTTGAGCTGAAGCTCACCTCTTGCCTGGTAAACCCCCGCGCCTGTCACGAAACAGAGCTCAATTACCTGCCCACCGAGCAGGTGAAGAAAATTGCCGTGGTCGGTGCGGGCCCCGCCGGCCTTGCCGCGGCCACCGTCGCTGCGGAGCGCGGTCATCAGGTCACTCTTTTTGAAGCTGACGACAAGGTCGGTGGTCAGTTCAATATCGCCAAGCAGATTCCGGGCAAGGCTGAATTTGAAGAGACCCTGCGTTACTTCAAGCGCAAACTGGAATTGACCGGTGTCGAGGTACGTCTCAACACCCGCGCTACCGCAGAGAACCTGGAAGGCTTCGATGAAGTGCTGATCGCCACCGGTATCGCCCCGCGTACCCCGCCAATCGACGGTATCGAGCATCCCAAGGTCCTTAGCTATCTGGATGTACTGAAGGCGAAAAAGCCAGTGGGCAAGCGCGTAGCGATTATCGGCGCCGGCGGTATCGGCTTCGACGTGGCGGAATACCTCACCCACAGCGAAGACCACGCCAATGAACTGATCGCCAGCAACAAGGAAGAGTTTTTCGACGAATGGGGCGTGGATATCCACCTCGAACACCGCGCCGGACTCAAGCCCCAGGCGCCGGTCACCAGCCCGCGGCAGATTTTCCTGCTACAACGCAAAACCTCCAAGGTTGGCGCCGGACTCGGCAAGACCACCGGTTGGATCCATCGCACCAGCCTGAAGCACCGCCAGGTACAAAACCTTGCGGGCGTCAGCTACGACAAGATCGACGATCAGGGACTGCATATCCGCGTCGGCGAAGAAGCCAAACTGCTGGAAGTGGACAACATCGTTGTGTGTGCCGGACAGGAACCCCTGCGAGAACTACACGAGCAACTGCAGGCTCGCGGACAGTCCAGTCACCTGATTGGCGGTGCCCACGAGGCCGCTGAGCTCGATGCCAAGCGGGCGATCGACCAGGGCTCCCGTCTCGCCGCCAATTTGTAATCCTTAAGTCCCAGTGCGGGTGGCCCCTTTGGCCACCCGCACACACGGCTCCCGGTCGCTCCGGTCAACAATCTCTTTCCATTCTCCCCTGCTTACTTTCTATCTGTATTGGCGCACCCAGAGTCGCGTTTTCCCACGGTTTCTGACGCCTGTTTCCCCGGTATAACCAAGTCGCAGAACTATACTCTGGAATACGGATTGCGTTGCCAGGGAAGCGCTCACAGTCCACCTGTCACCCGGTGCCGGCAATATCCGGCGCGACCACAAGACGGCGTTCTTCCCTGCCTCGAACAATAAAGAGTTACAGGAAAGAATCTGCGTCATGGCCAAGTCCAATACCCTATCCGATCTACTGCTCCGCGCACGCCCCGCTGTCGAGCAGCAACTGGCTGAACTGCCTCCACCCTACACCCTGTTTTTTTCCGTCAGTGATGGCAAGCAGCGCGCCAGGGTCTGCCATGGCCGGTCGGATAATCTGGACGCGCTGTGGCTTACGCTGGCATCGCAGGCCCGCAAGCTGCTCAAAAGCGCGAAAATGGAAGGTCGCTGGTTGCGAATCGATTGGGTGACCGACAGCGAAGCCATGAACTGGCAAGCCATGCAGCAACGTTTCCGGATAACCAAACGGGGGTATTTTCGCTACGGCCTTGCTCTGGATCCGGATTGGAAAACGGCATTCCTGGAACAGGAACTGAATGGCAACGCCATGCTCTATGGCGGCAACAAAATTGCCCACGTGGTGATTAACCAGGAAAGGTTCCGTGCCTACACCGACAAACGCTTTGGCAAAAAAACCCCGCTGAACTTTGATGAGCAGGCTCCGGTAACCCTGCTCAGTACCGCAGGTATTTTCCTCGACAGCAAGACCGCGCCGCAGCCCCTGTACGGACCGGGCCGCAATGCAGGCCGCCGCATCATTGAGGATCTCGATGAAGCCACCAGCCATCGGGTGATCGATACCAGCACGCGTTACCTAGCCAGCCAGGTACTTCGCAACGGACGATTCGAATACGGCTGGCACTGCTGCTTCGACCGCGCCATTGGCACCTACAATACGCTGCGCCACGCCAGTTCTACCTACGCCATGATCGAGGGGTGGGAAGTGATCAGTGATCAGCGTGTCAAAAAGTCCATCGACCGCGCACTCCATCATCTCACTACCAGACTGATCAAAAAGACAAGCCTGTCCGGCGGCGATGAAGCCGCTTTTCTGGTGGAGGCAAACGGGGAAATAAAACTCGGGGGCAATGCGGTATGTCTGCTGGCAATGGTGAAGTACACGGAACTGACCGGCAGCGAGCAGTATCGTGAATTGATGGAACAGCTCGCGCTCGGTATCCAGTTCATGCAGGATGAGGCGAGCGGAAAGTTTGTGCATGTGCTGAAATATCCGGAACTCTCCATGAAAGACGAGTTCCGAATTATCTACTACGATGGCGAAGCAGCCTTCGGCCTGATGCGTTTGTACGGCCTCACCAAAGACCCCCGCTGGCTGGGTATCGTTGAAAAAGCGTTTGAATATTTCATTGCCAATAATCACTGGGAAGCACACGACCACTGGCTCAGTTACTGTGTCAACGAACTGACCCTGTACCGACCAGAAGCCCGCTATTACCAGTTCGGGATACAGAATGTTTCCGGGTATCTGGACTTTGTGCTGGACCGCATAACCACCTTCCCTACCCTGCTCGAACTGATGATGGCCGCGGAGCGTATGGTGACGCGCCTGCGCAATGAGAAGGAGTTTTCTCACCTGCTACAGCAGCTGGATCTGCGCAAGTTCTACCGGGCACTGCACACCCGCGCGATGTATCTGTTGAACGGGTATTTCTGGCCGGAATACGCCATGTATTTCAAGAATCCCGACAAGATTACCGGCAGCTTTTATATCCGACACCACGCCTTCCGGGTGCGAATCGACGATGTCGAACATTATCTCTCCGGGTTTGTGGCCTTCCGAAAGTATCTGCTGAAAGGCAGTTGTCCGCCGGAATTCTCCCCCGCGAACAATGCCAGCACGCTGCCGGTGCCGGTGCCGGCGAAAAGCGAACACCCCGTACTTGCCTGGGGTGGCGACGTCAACCTCGCCCGGCGCCAACACTACCGGCTCGAAGAGCTGGGTGAGGAAACTGTTCTGGGAAAAATTCCCGCACTGAACCATGCAGATCTGAGTGTGATCAACCTGGAGTGCGTGGTAGCCACCAGCGGTGAACAAGGCGTAGATAAAGGAGAGGGGTCGCCTTACTACTATCGCGCGCGGCCGGAAATGTTGCGGCTTCTTTGCCACGCCGGCATCGACATGGTGACCACCGCCAACAACCACAGCGGTGACTACGGAAACCAGGCGTTACTCGAACAGGGCTTTTGGCTGGATGAGCTGGGCATCGCACACACTGGATCCGGCAGCAATCTGGAGGCCGCACTGACGCCCGCCATTCGACCTGCCGGCGACCTGAATGTGGCAATTTTCTCGATTGATGCCACCCAGAAGCACTTTGCCGCAAGTGCCCGCGGCGCAGGCTGCGCCTACCTTCCCCTGCGTGATCCCGAGGCCTGGATGGCCTTACTCAAGCCGCGTATCACCGCCGCCCGCGCTAAAGCACAAGTAGTACTGGTGGCAGTACACTGGGGGGCAAACCTCGAAGAAGCACCCACCGCTGCTGAAATCTCGATCGGTCGCAGCATTATCGATGCAGGCGCAGATGGTGTGCTGGGCACCAGCGCACATGTGCTACAGGGAATTGAAATCTACCGAGACCGTCCGATTATTCACGATGCCGGCGATCTGTTGTTTGATTCCGTGCGTCGCAAGCTGAAAGATAGCGGGATATTCCAGCTCGCTCTCAGTCATCGGGGCGTGGAAAACATAAGATTCTTCCCGGTTGGTTGCGGTTTCGGTTTCAGCCAGCAGCTGGATGGACGCAAGGGGTTGGCCGTCAGCCAGCGTTATGCAGAGAAATGCCACGATCTGGGCACAGAGATTTCCCTAATGCAGGACGGCACTGCACAGTGTCCGCTGACGCCACCGAACCGGGCATCCGCTGAACCGCCACTGGCACAGCAAACCCGGTATAACCAGGCGGTACTCGACCAGATCAGACGTCCCCCCAACAAGACCTGGACCGTCGATCAGGTACCTGCCGATACCGCCATCCCAGCGCGCGAATTTGGCCCCCTGCGTCTGATAGGGATGCGCAGCCGCCCACAAATCATCGACAAGCGACAACTGATATTTGTGGAAACTTTCTGGACCCTAGCTGAGCCAACCACCGAAAATCTTCGTCTGGATATCCGCGCAGTTCCGGTTACCCCTACCTCCATGCCCTACTGGGGAAAATCGATGGATCACGATCCCTGTGACTGGCAAATGCCCACCAGCAGCTGGCAAACCGGGGTCATCTATCGAGACTACTACGGGCTGCGGCCACCGGCGTCCCGGCAATTACGCAACGGTGAACTGCAGATCCAGATCGGCATAAAAGGTTCTGAAACGGTTATCGATCCGGTGCCCATCAACGATGAGCTTATTACTCTGAGAATCCTGACGCCGGAAAAACCATCGAAAAGCACCGGCGTCGCTGGCAGCAAGCAAAAAGCGTTCAACACCATCGACGGACGCGAGCCGCCAACCTATCGCAGTGAGTTTCCTCTCAGCATCTTTCGCCAGACGCCGGGACAAACCTGGAACGCGCAACAGATCGCTGATGTGACCGGGGGAGACTGGCTGGTGCCTCCGCCCCAGGGCTGGTTTACCCGCAGTGTGGTTTCCGGGCAGAGCTTTATCGAACAATCTCTCACACCCGCCATGTTCGTGGCCCACAAGAGTAGCGACCGCGCCTACCATGAACGCAGCTCCCCGGACAAATACACACTCTGGGACCTACACGAAAAGCTACCGGACATAGTGATGCGCACCGGACACAACCTCTCCGGAGTGATCGTACAACGACCGGTTGCGGGATTACCGGAAGGGTTACCGGTGTTACAGGTAGCCGACCCGATCAAGGCAATCATTGAACTCGGGTTGGCCGCCCGCTACCGGTACAGTGGCGATGTAATTGCCATTACCGGCACTGCGGGTAAGTCCTCCACGGTGAAAATGCTGAGGGACATGCTCGGCGGCAAACAGAGAGCGCTGAGCAGTCTCGGTAATTACAATTCCCGGGTCGGTGCGCCGTCGATGCTTGCGAGCCTTAGTGCAGAGCACCAAGCCGCTGTTATTGAAGTCGCGCAAAGCGCACTGTGGATGAAACAAGGCCCCATCACCCGACGTATACACCCCACGATCGCAATGATCACCGAGGTAGGCGTATCCCAGACCAGCAGCCGGGTAAAAAGCACCAAAGATACTGCGCTGTGGAAGTCCCGCATTTTCGACGGACTGATTGGCCGCGCTGTGGCAATCGTCGGCGAGCACCTGCCGCACTTCGATTACATACTGGAGAAAGCGCGACAACACGCCAAACGGGTGATTATCTTCGGACCCAGTGACACCGCCGAAGTACGTGTACTCGACATCCAGGGCGACGGCCAGGGCAGTCGAGTACTGATAGAAGTAGCGGGAGAACCCCACCACCTGAACATACCCGCGCCCAGTATCGGTATGGTCAATAATGCCGTGGCCGCCCTGTGCGCAATTTACGCTATGGGACGTTCCATCCCGGAAGCAGCCGCGACACTGGAGCAACTAAAGCTGGATGAAGGACATCTGGACCAAATCCAATTACGGTTTCCTGGCGGCAACGTCAAGGTCATTGACGACAGCTGGAATGCAACGGTGAGCTCTATGCTGAATGCGTTCTCTGTACTAGGACAGATTCCATTGGCAGATAGCCAGCGAAAAATTGCCGTATTGGGACGCATGGTCGCGCTGGGAGATGAGGCCGAGGTCTTGCACGGCAGTCTTGCCACGCCACTTATAGAGTCCGGTGTACAGCTGGTCATTACCCATGGCGATGAGATGCGCTATCTGCGCGTGCGGCTACCCGACAGCCTGCTTGGTCCGCACTTCGAGTCCATTGGCGAAATGGCGAATTATCTGATGGAGACTGCCAGTGAAGGCGATCTCATTCTGATCAAGGGTTCACGGCGGGATTCCGACTTCGGCAATTTACCGGCAGTGTTAAAAAAAATGATTGATGCGGGAGTAACCGCCTGAGGCAGGCTCCCGCAACCACCGCCGGCATCGCTTGCCTGGCGGAGGCTCAGTCAGTCGGAACTACCGGGCAAAGTGGCGTTATCGATCTCCACTGCCGATACCATCGAGGCTGATTCTTCTTGAACCGGTAACGGCTGAGCCGCTTGCGACGCCGAGAATATCTCCTCTTTTGAATGCCGAAACATGGGTAGCATTGTACCCGCACGGCGGCGTACGGTGTTTGTATCCAGCTTTACATTGAACGCGATACAGATACGCAGAGAGTCATCTTCCACCGGGTTGACGTAGTGCAGCAACCAGTTGGGAAAAATAACCAATCGACCCGCGCGTGGCACCACGCGCACCCGGCTGCCAAAGCTACTGTTGGGCAGCTCCGCAGAAATACATAACATCCGCGGGTCAAGAAACTCAATGTTGCCGCTGCTCACACTTTTATCTTTCACAAGATCCGATTTTACATAGTAAACACCGGACCAGGTGCAGGCTTCGTGGTTGTGAATTTTTCGATAGCTATCCGCACGAGATACATTTGCCCAGGCATGGGCAAGCATGTCTTGCGTATGGGGATTAAACTTGTTTTTAGTGGCCCTGAGGGTCACTTCCTTTACTCCCGACGCGATCCACTTCTTGAGAGTTCGGATCTCTTCAAACGGCCACTCGAGCAAGTCCTTCTTGGAGTCCCAGCTGCCGATATTTGACCGCTTCATTCCGGGTGTATTGGCCTCCATATCGAGAATAATCCGGGTCAGCCGTTCATTGACATCGTCAGAATTTTCCATATCCCGAATAAAAATCGGGGTACTGAATGCCGTTCGAATGGTGTGCATTACTCCACCTCAAGTTCCTTTTGGTTACTTACATCCATACCAATCCGAAGCGGTATGTACGCGCCAAAATTACAGCGCAGTTTTCAGGCAATTGCGGTAAATGCCAGCCTGCCAGTACAGCAAATTTCTTCACTGTTGACGGAATCGACTTTCGCGTCAGCGGGACCTTTCTGACACAATTTCTCCAGTGCCGCTATACCCGTTGGGCTGCCTTCAAGTAGCACCTCTACGGATCCATCGGGCAAGTTCTTGACCCAACCGCTGACACTGTGGCGGATCGCCATCAACTTCAACCAGCGCCGGAAACCGACGCCCTGAACATGACCACCAATCAACAGTCGTAGTCCTTTAACAGGAGGCTCTGCGGTTACGACTTCCGGGAACAAGCTCTGCACCAGGGCACCGGCAATGTCCCTGCCTAAACCGCGATCAGGGAAATGATGCCAACCCAACTGGGGATTACAAACCGCATCCTGTACAAGCCATGGTTGTCCATCTATTTCCGCAGAAATGTCATCCACAAAAAGATCAATCCCGACAATATGGGGGTCATATATCGCCGCCAGAGTCGACTCGATCACGGGCAGCACGCTAGGGTGAACCAGATCGCTGACATCCTCACGCAGTGAGGCCCGATCACCGCCAGTTTCTCGTATATGCAACACAGAAACCAACCTGCGTCCTACCACCAGAAGACGGAAGCGTTTCAGCCTCGACTTGTCCTCCGGACGGAATCCCACACTAGACGGAAGAATCTCGTCCATCCAGCTGCGATTGCGAGTAATCTTCCTGGTAACCATCAGTACGCTTTGCGGCATACCTCCGTGAAACATACATCTCGATTCTTGGGAATCCAGGGAAAACACCGTATCTGACAATGACTGCAGTTGAAGGTTATGGGCATAGGCCGCCTGGGCAATCAGGTCAACCGAGCGCAGGGCGCCCCGTCGAAAGGCCCGGTCAAACTCTCCGTATCGATAAGGCCTGGCCAGCGCAATCTGCACTGGCGACCGCCCTTCCTGGTTCAGCGCCCCGCTCGAAAACACATGGGAGATCAGCTTTCCAGGAACATCAATGGGGCGGCCATAGGATGGAAATACCGCATCGCAAATACCCGGATTTGAATTGACCTCGATTACATAGGCTGGTGGGAGTGACGATCGCTGCCCCGGGTTATCGGCTTTTCGATTGCCGGTATAAATAAGATCAACACCGACCTGAATCAAACCCGGAAAGCATTGTGCAGCCTGTTCTGCGACTGCTAGAACTTCCCGATCCAGTCGATCAAAGATTTGAACGGTCTCACCACCGGCCGACGCATTGGCCACGGTGGTAAGCTGCACCTTCTCGCCTCGTGAAGGAACATGGTCAAGAGCAATATTCTGGCGTTCGAGTAAGTCGAATCGCTTTATCAGATCGAGACGCAGGCTGGGATTTCTCTTTCGGAGCGCATTTTTTCGCTCCACTAGATGCCGGATACTACTTTCGCCGTCCCCTACAACATGGGCAGGAATTCTTACATAGGCGGCCTGTGCCACACCTGCAATCACAATTACACGGATATCCTCGCCAAATACATTCTGCTCGACGATAATCTGTCGACCGTGTTTCCTCGCATACACCCACGAAATTTTGAACTCTTCCTCACTGGTAACATTGCTGCTTACCCCCGCTCCGGAGGAACCATCATTTGGTTTTACCGTGACCGCAGCCCCGGCCTGCTGAAAGTATCGAAGCGCCGTCGAGTAGTTTTCAAATATTCCCCCAGACGGCACCGGCACACCATTCTCTGCCATGATGTCTTTGGCAATCTGCTTCTGGCGGGCGCAATAGGTAAATACTGCAGAGTTTCCCGGCGAGTTTTGGCGAAATACGACTCTCTGCTGCTGATTGAAAACTTCAAAAATCAGACGACGGTGATAGTGAACTTCCAGCCCCTGACGGACTGCCGCATTACATAGTAATTGGATGCCCACATCGTCCCAGTTGTTCAGCAGTGGAGAATCGGAATAATCATTTTCCCCAGTCTCCTGCATGACACTATCTACCGGCAATTTTCCAGACATGCTCAATCCCTCCGTATATCGTAGATTTTCCACTGCATATCTACATCGACACTGCCGGGTCGTTTACTCGTGCCGCGGGGCCAAAGGTTCGACCAGACCCAGACTGAATTTCTGTTCAATACAATTTTGCTATGGGAACCAGAACCGAACCCGTAGCCAAATTTCGGGTCCAGTGCAAGGTTCGCATCAACGGGCAGCCAGCGGCCGTCAAGATATACCTCGGCAGCATGATGATTAGGCTGGGAAAAAGTACGATGTTCGGTAAACAGAAACTCCGAAGTCATTCTCGCGGGATATCCCATGGCTCGCGCGAGTGCCACAAACAGAGCCGCGAACTCCGTGCAATCTCCCTGACGAGCAGACACTGCATAAAGTGCTCCGCGCGTTGACTGGCGCCGATACTGGATCATTTGCTGTGGAGTCAGGAAGGCCGCTCGCAGCTGTGCCTCCGGATCTTTATAGGTGCGCTGGATATGATGCGCGAGCTTCAGAATTTGATCGTTGTCAGACTCGATATATTCGGCCGGTTTAAGGTAAATTTTGTCCGGGAGTTCGTTCTGAAAAGCCGTTTCTGTCTGTTGCCCGTACTTCTCGCCTTGGGATATCTCGTAGGAGTTAACCAGCAAGTCGAAATAGACTTTCTTTACTGACTTACTATTTGCCGGAATATCCCATTCCAGCTCCATGTACTCGCCAGCATCGTGTTTAAACGTCTTTCGCTCAAATTCGCTAACCTCATCGTGCCGAATCCCAAGCAGTTTCTGCTGCATGTGATCCGCGACAGGCGCCGCTATACGATGTACATATCCGCTGAGAGGACTGTTGGTATCGTTAGTAACGGTTATCTCCGCCTCCAGCGTTAATCTGACACCCTCAGGTTCAGATTCTGCAGATGCGGTATTCATCAATCCCGTCATCAGCAGCAGGGCTGTGATAATTTGTCGACACATGGCATTTCCTTGTACCTTTACCCGTCCTGTGCTCCCCGCATTTTGCTCCCGGCAATTTTCGCGACTGATTAAGCGCCGCTTTCCCTATATTCCTTTCGAACCGAGCGACTACAAATCAACGTTCTCTTAACGCTTCACCAGCCTGATTGAAAGGTTTAACGAGATAGTCAAACACGGTTTTGGAACCGGTTTTCACGTCCACACTGGCTACCATACCCGGCACAATCGCAAATTCTTTTCCCGCCCGGTTAATGAGTGCATGAGAGTCAGTCAGGATCAGCACCCGATAAAAGTACTCTCCGGGCCGGGTTTCATCCTGGATGGTGTCCGGCGATATAGTGGTCACCTTCCCGTCCAGTCCGCCATAGATCGAGTAGTCATAAGCCGTGATCTTAACCTTGGCCTCCTGGCCTGGGTGAATAAAAGCGATATCCCTTGGTGATATCTTCGCTTCGATCAAGAGTCGATCATCAAGAGGAACAATTTCCATAAGCCGCCCGTTAGGCGGGATAACGCCACCGATGGTGGTTACCTCAATATCCTTGACGATCCCGCGAACGGGTGACTTTAAGGTGAGCCTGGTCAACGAATCTGCACGTCCCTCGATCACCGAAGTCAGCGCATCAACTTCCGCACTGACGCTTGCCAACTCCTCTCGGGCACGCACCATATATTCCGAGCGCACATCCTTGATCTTGAGATCCAGTTCGGATTTCTGACGACTAAGCCGCAACACCTCCACATTGCTGGCGGCGCCGGAACTCACCAGGTCCCGGGTAATAGAGAGTTCGCGTTGTATCAAGTCTCGCGCTTCTTTCAGGCTACTGAGGGAGTCCTGCAAGCTGCTTTGTCGCGTCTGGAACAACCTGCGCTCTTTGGCGATAAGATCATCAAAGCCATTCAGTTCTTCCGGAAACTTGAGGGAGGTTCCATTCACTTCCGCGCTCAGTCGCGCGGCGCTCGCCAGTGCAGCGCGATAGCGCGCCTCACCTTCTTCAACATTGGAGCGAACTTTGGTCGGATCCAGCTGGGCAAGCACTTCACCCGGCTTGACAATATCGCCTTCGGTAACGTTCAGATGGGCCAGAATGCCTCCCTCTAGCGATTGGATAATCTGGGCCCGGGAAGTGGGGATTACTTTACCCAGCCCTTTGGACACTTCATCTACCTTGGCAAAGTAAGACCAGGTGACAAAACACACGAGAAGGAGAAAAAAAACCCAGATAACGCGGTTCGATCGGGTAAGCTGCGCATCGTCAGAATCTTTATCGTAGTGCGCACCAGCATTGTGGAAGTCCGCTTCCAGGATTGCGACGTTGGCGGCTTGGGAAGATTGTTCCTCTCGCCTGCTGATCGCTGACGAGTCGGGCTCCATAACAGACACTTCTTTCGCCATCAGCTCACCTGCTCACTGTCTGACAGTTTCTCTGCGGCTGTTTCCTGGCCCTGCCGTGCCCCAGTTTGTGGTGAGTTTTGGGAGAGCTTCTGCAGTGCAACTTCTTTGCTTTCATCCATAAGCAGCTGTCCACCATCGACCACCAGTATTCTGTCTGCCATCTTTAGTGTGCTGGTACGGTGGGTGGCAAATATCAGGGTCCGCCCTTCCGCCCACTGCTGCAGTTTTTTGATAAACCGTTTTTCGGTAATGTCATCCAGTGACGCGGTGGGCTCATCCAGCAAAACCACACTGGGATTTCGTATAAACAGACGTGCCAGTAGCAGCGACTGTCGCTGCCCTCCGGACAACCCCAGGCCTCCTTCCAATATCACGTGGTCCATACCTTTCGGAAGCTTGCGGATAAATTCGAGCGCTCCGGACATATCCAGCGCGGCAATTATTTCCTTGTCGGTGGCGCCCGGCGCTCCAAGGGTGACATTTTCTCGCAGGGTTCCATGAAAAAGATTGGCATTCTGGGTCAGCAGGCCGATATCGCGGCGAGTATCCGCGGGGTCGATGTGCCCCATACTGACTCCCTCAAGAATTACCTCGCCAGCACTGGGTTCCAGCATGCCCGACAGAGCCTGTAGCAGAGTCGACTTCCCAGCACCGTTGCGCCCCAGCACCGCAATTTTTTCGCCCGCGCGAATATTCAGCGAGTGCACTAACAGCGCCGGCGTCTCACACTCGGCTCCGTATTTAAAGGATGCCTGACGCAACTGATAATTGCCGGTTATACAGGACAGGTGCACACGCTTGCTGCCCTCAGCGTGGTCCACCGGGAGCTGCATGATGTGGTCCAATCCCTTGAGCGCATATTTAGCCTGCTGCCATCGGCTCAATACCTGGGTAATCTGCGACATGGGTGCCATCATCCTCGACCCAAGGATGGAAGCGGCGACCAGGGAGCCAGTGGTCATATCACCGGCCATCACCATCGGCGCGCCAAACAGAACAATGACGGCAAAAACACTGGACTGAACATTGTGCGTCCATGTCACCAATCGGCCTATTAGTCCTCGCAGGCGCAGGTTGGATTCCGCCGTAACAGCGTTGTAGTGGTTCCACTGCTGCTGGAAGCGCTGCTCTGCCTGCATCGCCTTGATATCCTCCATCCCCTGCACCGTCTCTACGAGCATTGCATTGCGCAGAGAAGATTCGCGGATGGATTCACCGGCGAGGCGCGCCAGTTTTTTCTGAGCCAATAGGCCGGGAACAATCAACAACACCAGAGCGCCCAACGGAATCAACGCCAATGGGCCCGCCACATACCAGAGGAATCCGAGAAACAGAAAGAAGAATGGCATATCTGCCATTGCAAGAATGGTGGTCGAAGTCACCATTTCGCGCACCCGCTCCAGCTCCCGGATCTGGGAAGTAAACGCACCAGTGGATTTTGGTTTGGCGCTGTTGCGGAGCCGCACCGCATGCCCATATACCAGGTCGGAGACACGGATATCCGCACGTTTCCCCAGCAAATCTGTTACGCGGATACGGTTGATGCGCATGATAAAATCAAACAGTACAGCGACCAGGACACCGCTGAACAGTACATATAGAGTCGGCGTGGACTCTGCCGGTATGACTCTGTCGTAGACCTGTTTGGAGAAAAGAATACCCGCGAGTGCCAGCACGTTCGCCACCGTTGTGGCGATCATCACATGCCCGTATGGCTTCAGGTCCCGCAGGATGATTGAACGAAACCAGTGTTTCTGCTGGGGTTTCACATAATCATCAACACGGGCGTCAGCGACATTGTGTGCCGGGCGCAAAACCACCACTGAAATGATATAGGGAACGAGGGACTCGACATTGATCCGCGTAGCAGCACCGCGGTCGCCACTGAAGGAAACGGCGAGGTGTCCCTTGCCATCGGTAGTTTCGATAACGCCAATTTGTCCACCGCGCAACTGAACTACCAGCGGCAAGCGCCACGGGCTCAGCATCGATTTATCGAACTCTGTAAACCTGGCCACCAGCCCCGCTTGCCGCGCCATACTACGCACGACACTTTCAACCGTTTCCTGCTGGCCCCAACGTGACGCTATTCGAATATTTTCTTCAGAAAACTCGAGCCGGTAGTGCCTTGCAATCGCCAGTATCGCGTGCACCCAGGGTGTGTATTCCTTTTGCTCACTTTCGGAGTCTTGCATATACGGCTCCTGCCACTTCCTGCAAACCGCTGCCATTAACTGAGGTTACGGCAGTACCTCTACTCCCTGAATGGGACGTCCCTGAAGATTAAATGCATTTCTGATTTCGCCCACCGTGTACAGGCAGTCCACCTGTAATTTATGCAGGTCGTATTCTGTATTGTTCTTTTCTATTCGCGCTTGATGGAGCTCCTCCTCAGAATTCAGCAACTCTATCAAGGTGCGGCTACCCAGGGAGGAATATTGCTGGCGGTAGAGATCACGTGTTTCGGAAATTGCACGCAGGCGCGCTTCGAGAATAGATACACTTCGCTGCAGCCCTTGGCTCTGGCTCTGCGCAATACGAAGATCCCGCGCCACCGTTAGCCTGGCATTGTCCTTCGCTGCCTCCGCCGAGCGCATAGCAAAATTTGCCGCTTCCTTGCCGGCTGAGATCCGACCGCCCTGGTAAATTGGCATGGACAGGTTAAGAAAAACCGCGCTTTCGTGATCATTGAGGGCATTGGCATCCACATATTCCTGATCGAGATAGCTGTTAACACTGCCGTCCAGAGATAGCGTGGGCCACGCCTGGGCACGAGCTTCTTTCAATTGCGCTACCGCCTCAGCCCGCTGCGCTTCTGCAAGCAAAACCGCAGGCGCATAGTTGGCCTGCATGGGATCGACCAGGCAACCATTCAAAACCGGCTCAGGTAATCCCATGGACAGCGCAACGCCCTGCTGCACGCCCATCAGATTCTGCAGCACACTGCGCCAACGGTTTAGCTGTGCTTGCAATTGCTGGCGATTGGCTCTGGCGGACTCCATCCTCGATTGCGCCTGCAGGACATCTGAACGCGTGCTCGCGCCACGATCACTGCGAATTTTGACCAGTCGGGAAATTGCAGAGACCCCCTGAATCTGGGCATCGGCGGACTCGAGTAACGCCTGATAGCGCTGAACCTCAATGGCAGCCTCCGCCGTATCCCGCGCTATTGCATCTATCTGCTGTAATACCTGTGCTTGAGCCGCTCGCGCGCCGGCCGTCGCGGAGTCAACGCTGCCGGAAATTTTTCCGAAGTCATAGAGAACTTGGGAAAGATATAGCTGAACTGCATGCCCATCACCATCCCCATTGGTTTCGCTGTCGTAGCCACCAATCACACCAACATTGACCTGGGGATAATAGCCGGACCGCGCCCTGCGAATATTTTCCTGCTGCTGGTGTAGCACGCCTACGGACTCACCAATTGCCGGGTGCCACTCAACGGCCCTTTGCACAGCCTCAGTGATGCCCAACTGCCAGGTATTCGAACTGGCAGTGACTGAGGGGTTGAGCGGCTGTGCATTGAGGAAAGGACTGGCGTCAGATCCACTCTGCAAGTCACTGGGACTAATGGTCTGAAAGGAATTCTCAGACTCATCCGCCAATGAAAATGGTAGTGCCAGCAAAGCTGAAACACCGACTATGTGGCAGGCGATACGACGCGCAGCCTTCCCTGACAAAAACATCGCGTACTGTTGGCTCACATTTATTCACTGTTATTCCGCAAGCGAATGCCAAAAGCGCAAACCTGTGCGGGTAGTTATACCTAATGCCGCACTAAGTTTAGTTCAAAAAAAAAGCACCGGGCTTTTGGCCCGGTGCTTGAGGCGCCCAAAAAGTGGGCTATTGATGGTGAATTTACCTACAGATCATGGTGTCCATTTTGAGACCAGAGATCTCTCATCGGGTCATCCATATCCGGAGGCAAGTTGTCGGGCGAATCACCGGGGTCAAACACTTCCGACAGACTCTGTCCGAGGAAGCTGCTGGAACCCAGGCCGGGTAAAGGATCGTCGTTGAACAGGTCTTCAACCAGATCCTCCAGACTCGGCGGTTGCCCACCGTCACCCTGGTGCGAGGATCCCATGGCGTCAGAGTTCTCACTATGTGAGTCTCCTCCTCCAGAGAGTTCCAGCAGATCGATCACATCGTCGAGCGCATCCTCCAGCTGATCCTGGATCGACTGTTTCAGTGCCTGGACCTGGTCTTGATCAAGTCCATGCTGTTCACCCAGCTGATCCAGCTCTGAAGCGAGCTCCGCAGTCATGAGTCCAGATGATTCGCTTTCGGTCTGCATCATCATCTCATCATCGTCGCATAGATCTTCAAGCGCGATAGTTTCGACACCCGGACCACCCACGTTACCGGCCATATTCACTGGCCAGCCATCGTCTTCAGGGTCTCTTGGGTTTCCGTCTCTATCGTAATGCTCGTTACCTGCCTTGATGATGTACTCACCGACTACCGGCGAGCCGTACTCTTCCAGGATGCACTCTTCCAACGTCTCCGGATGTCTCGGATCCTTGATGTCGGTATCTTCGCCGTATTCGACCTTGACGATTCTTCCATCTTGTAGCTCAAAGGCTACGTAGGATATGCCATTCGGTAGATCCTCTGGCTCTTCGTCACTGTCACCATCGGCGTCGGCATCACCGTCCGCATCCGC
>NZ_LZDE01000343.1 GCF_002009015.1 Microbulbifer mangrovi
GCAGCGCCCAGGGATGGGTTCACCGGGGGGCGCCTAGCTCGGTTCTGAAAATCCGCGTCCAGTGCTTCCCTGCCAGCAAACTAGCTAAAGAACTTGGCAGGGCTGGAATTAACTTAAGCGCGCTTGTAACGCCGTTACAATCGGCTGATTGGCATCCGGGAAGCGATACTCCGAGAGCTCCGCCACCGAAACCCAAGCCAACTCCTGTCCCTCAACGCCACGCTCTATCCCATCAAACTCGGTAACGCACCAGGTATCCAGGAATACCTGCTTGTCTCCATAATCGTGGCGGACTTCGATTAACGGCTCCATCGCCTTCACATCAATATCGAGCTCTTCCTTCAACTCGCGGGTCATGGCCTGCTGTATGGATTCATCGGCTTCGACCTTGCCACCGGGGAACTCCCAGCGTCCCCCCATGTGCAGGTGTTCAGGACGCTTGGCCAGAAGAATACGGCCATCAGCGCCAAGGATTACACCTACCGCCACATGAATATGCTTGATCGCTGCCCCCCCCATCAGGTGCGGTACTCCGCATTGATGGTCACGTACTCGTGGGAGAAATCACAGGTCCAGATATGCTCGCAGGTATCACCCCGCTGCAAATCCACGGTAATGGTAAATTCGGACTTGTCGAAGACCGCCTGTCCCGCCTCCTCGGTGTAACCGTCCGCACGACCACCCGCATCCACGATCTGCACATCGTCGAGAAAAATGGAAATCTTACCGGTATCCAGATTCTCCAGCCCCGCATTACCGATCGCCATTACCAACCGGCCCCAGTTGGGGTCAGAAGCGTAAAGTGCAGTTTTGACCAGCGGTGATTCGCCAATTTCAAAGGCAGTGCGCAGGGCCTCCGCGGAATTTCCCGCGTTGTTGACCTGTACCGTGACAAACTTGGTCGCGCCCTCACCGTCTTTCACGATGGCCTGTGCAAGCGCGATATGTACCTCAACAATCGCCGCCTTCAACTGTGCATAAGCCTCGCTGTTAACGTCACCAATCACCTCTCCGGTGGCGCCGCTGGCGATCAGCACACAGGCATCGTTGGTGGACGTATCACCGTCCACACTGATGCGATTAAAAGACGCGGCAACCGCTTCCTTCACCAGAGTATCCAGTATCAGCTGGGGGATTGCTGCATCGGTCGCCACATACGCCAGCATGGTCGCCATATTCGGCTGGATCATGCCGGCGCCCTTGGCGATGCCCGCAATGGTGATGGTTTCACCGGCAATCTCGACCGTCCTGCTCGCAGTTTTCGGGCGTGTATCCGTGGTCATGATCGCCTGCGCCGCAGCCTGCCAGGCATCGGACTGCAACCGGGCAGCGGCGGCGGGGATCGCATCCAGGATTCTCTGTACCGGCAGATGCTCACCGATCACACCGGTGCTGAACGGCAGTACCTGAGTAGGCTGAATACCCAGGGCCTGTGCTACGCCCTCGCAGCAGCGGTTGGCATCTGCCAGGCCGCGTTCACCAGTGGCGGCGTTGGCGTTGCCCGCATTGATGAGCAGCGCGCGTATATTGCCGGCGGCAATATGTTTGCGTGCCACCAGTACCGGCGCCGCGCAGAACGCATTCTGGGTGAAGGTCGCAGAGACACTGGCACCCTCGGCTACTTCGATTAACAGCAGATCGTCGCGTTGCCAGTTTTTTATCTTCGCCGGCACTGCAGAAAGGCGAACACCGGGAATTTGCGGCAGGGACTGCGCCATGTTTTTCACCATGTTGAGATGATTCGGATATTTGAAAGGAACAGAATTATATAAACGGCGAACGGAAAACAAAAAGGCCCGCAATCTATGCGGGCCTTTTTGTTCTGTCAGCCTGGGCTGATCAGGACGGAGTGGAAGAAGTCAGCTTGCCGTGACACTGCTTGTACTTCTTGCCAGACCCACAGGGACAGGGATCATTGCGGCCTACTCGAGGACCGCGTCGCGCGGGCTCCTGAGCGGCCTCTGTCTGGGCTTGGGTCTCAGCTTCCGGGATCGCGGATGCCTGTGCATGCTGAAGCTCGAGCTGCTGGCGACGCTGGGCTTCCAGGCGGCGCTGCTCCATCTCTTCCATCTGCTCACGGGTCATCGGTTCTACATGGGCCAGTACGCGGATAACTTCGTGCTTGAGGTTATCCAGCAGGCTCTGGAACAGGTGGAACGACTCGCGTTTGAATTCCTGCTTGGGGTTCTTGTTAGCGTAGGCGCGCAAGCCGATACCCGCGCGCAGGTGATCCATGCTGGAGAGGTGCTCTTTCCACAGCTGATCGAGTACCTGCAGCATCACCTGACGCTCGATGGTAGGCATCAGGTTTTCGTCACCGGTGCTCTCCGCAATACGCGCCAGCTTGTTCTGGTAGGCCTGCTGGGATTCTTCGACAATCTTCGCGCGCAGGCTCTCCTCGTGCAGGGTGCGGTCTTCGTCCAGCCACTGCTGAACCGGCAGTTGCAGGCCCAGTTCCGCCGCCAGTTGCTGTTCCAGCGCAGGAATATCCCACTGTTCTTCGACGCTCTGTGGCGGCACATGGGTAGAAATCAGCTCGTTTACCACGTCGTCGCGGATCGCGGTGATGGTGTCGCTGATGGAGTCCGCTTCGAGCAGTTCGTTGCGCTGGGAGTAGATCACCTGACGCTGGTCGTTGGCCACGTCATCATATTCCAGCAACTGTTTGCGGATATCGAAGTTGCGACCTTCTACACGGCGCTGTGCTTTTTCGATGGCATTGGACACCATGCGGTGCTCGATGGCCTCACCGCGCTCCATGCCCAGCATCTGCATAAAGTTCTTCACCCGGTCCGAGGCGAAGATACGCATCAGGTTGTCTTCCAGGGACAGGTAGAAGCGGGTCACACCCGGGTCGCCCTGACGGCCGGCGCGACCACGCAGCTGGTTGTCAATCCGGCGGGATTCGTGGCGCTCGGTACCGATGATGTGCAGGCCACCGGCCTCGATCACAGTCTCGTGGCGTTTCTTCCACTCGTCCTTGATCGCGTCGATTTCTTCATTGCTCGCCTCGCGGCCTTCGCGTTGCTGCAGCTCTTCGACTTCCGCTTCCCAGTTACCACCGAGCACGATATCAGTACCGCGGCCCGCCATGTTGGTGGCGATGGTGACGGTACCCGGGCGGCCGGCCTGGGCGATGATCTGCGCTTCTTTCTCGTGGAACTTGGCGTTCAGCACCTGATGCTCGATCTTCGCTTTCTGCAGCATGCGCGACATCTCTTCCGAGGTCTCGATGGAGGCAGTACCCACCAGAATCGGCGCTTTCTTGTCGCGGCAGTATTTGATGTCCTCAATGATCGCTTCTAGCTTTTCATCCTTGGTGAGGTACACCAGGTCGTTCAGGTCGTCGCGCTGCTTGGGCTTGTTGGTGGGAATTACCACCACGTCCAGGCCATAGATCTGACGGAATTCGAACGCTTCGGTATCTGCGGTACCGGTCATACCGGACAGTTTGGGGTAGAAGCGGAACAGGTTCTGGAAGGTTGTGGAAGCGAGAGTCTGGCTCTCGCTCTGGATCTGAACGTTTTCCTTCGCCTCCAGCGCCTGGTGCAGGCCCTCGGAGAGACGGCGGCCAGGCATGGTGCGGCCGGTGTGTTCGTCGATCAGTACCACCTGACCGTTCTGCACGATGTAATCCACATCTTTGTGGAACAGCACGTGCGCGCGCAGCGCGGCATTCACGTGGTGCAGCAGGCCGAGGTTACCCGGCGCATAGAGGGATTCGTCTTCTTTCAGCAGGCCGCCGCGGGTCAGCAGATCCTCGATCAGCTGGTGGCCGTCTTCGGTCATCTCCACCTGACGGGTTTTCTCGTCCACGGTGTAGTGGCCTTCACCGCCTTCTTCACCACGCTCAAGCTGGGGAACCAGCTTGTTCATGGCCATATACAGCTGGGAGGAGTCCTCTGCAGCGCCGGAGATAATCAGCGGGGTACGCGCCTCGTCGATCAGGATGGAGTCGACCTCATCCACAATGGCGAAGTTCTGTGCGCGCTGGGTACGATCTTCCTTGCGCAGTACCATGTTGTCGCGCAGGTAGTCGAAGCCGAACTCGTTGTTGGTACCGTAGGTGATATCTGCCTGATAAGCGGCCTTTTTGTCTTCCGGGTGCTGCTGGGATACCACGATACCCACGGTGAGACCGAGGAACTCGTAGACCGGACGCATCCAGTTGGCATCGCGGCTGGCGAGGTAATCGTTCACGGTAACGATGTGGACACCCTTGCCTTCCAGCGCATTCAGGTAGGCAGGCAGGGTTGCCACCAGGGTTTTACCCTCACCGGTGCGCATTTCTGCAATATGCCCTTCGTGCAGGGTCATACCGCCGATCATCTGCACATCAAAGTGACGCATACCGAGCGCGCGGTCACTGGCTTCGCGCACTGCAGCAAAGGCCTCCGGCAGGATCTGGTCGAGAGTCTCACCATCCGCAAGGCGCTGTTTAAATTCTTCTGTCTTGGCTTTTAGCGCAGCGTCATCCAGCGCCTTGTACTCATCTTCCAGCGCATTGATCTTGGCGACCACCTTGCGCATACGCTTGAGTTCCCGGTCATTTTTTGAACCGAAGACTGTTTTTATCAGTTTGCCAATCATTATTCAGAAACCACATTAATGCTGAGTGTGCCCCGCCCTCCCTGATTCAGGGGGCGGCGCGAAAGGGTGCAAGTAAACAGGAAGGCGCCAACGCCCGCAACCATTCAACGCCAACCGCCGGGCCCTGATGAAGCACAGGGCGCCAGACGATGCAGCGTTTCGAGCGCTGCCGCGCAATGATAGAGGATAGTTGTTATCTGCCGGTTCGGCGGATATAGGTGGCGGGGTCTACAGGACGGTTGTTCTTGTAGACTTCAAAATGGACATGAGGGCCAGTAGAGCGACCGCTCGACCCCATCAGGGCAATGATCTGCCCCTTCTTCACGATATCGCCCAGCTTGACCTTGAGCTCGCTATTGTGACCATAGCGTGTTTTGTAACCGTTGCCGTGGTTGATTTCCACCAGCTGGCCGTAACCGTAGCGATCTTCCGCCCAGGTCACCACGCCGGCAGCAACAGATACCACGTCGGAGCCATTCTTACCGGCGAAATCCACACCCTTGTGCCAGGAGCGACGACCACTGAACGGATCGGTGCGGTAACCGTAGCGGGATGACATCCAGCCGCGGGTAATCGGGCGCCCGGCAATGAACTGCTCGTCCTGCAACTGACGGCGGGCCATCAGAGAGTCCAGGGTGGAGAGCTGCATCTGGCGGTCTTCGATCTGATCCGAGAGGTCGCCGATGACTTCGAGGAATTCCGGGGGCTGGTAGGGGAGTTCGCTGGCGCCGCTGATGCCTGGGTCCTCCGGACCACCGACCGCGGGTACGCTGCCGAACTGGAACTCACCTTCGTCCAGCTTGGCAATAGTGGTGAGACGCTCACCGAGGGCATCCAGTCGGGTCAACCGCGCTTGCATCTCCGCAAGCTTGACCGTGAGTGCGGTAAGCTGCTCACGCGCCTGCTGATCGGCGTCATCGATCTGTTCCTGCTGCTTGCGCAGCGCCTTGCTCCATGCCTTGACCGCACGGGCATCGAAAACGTCGGATTCAGCAGTGGGCAGATTGGCACCCAGCCACAGGGCACCCACGGGCAGGCCCAACAGGCAGAGGCTGAGCAGCGCTTTGCTAAGCCCTCCAAAGTTGAAGCTGCGGGAGACACCTCCACGCTCATTGACGAGAATAATTTTCATATCAGGCGTGCAAGAATTGCGACATTATTTGTTTTATTTGGTTTAGTCACCGGGCCGGCTTTTGACGGCATCGAACCGGTGCGGGACTGTCGCTTCCTGCTGTCCCAGGGCCATCCCCATGGCCAGTGGTTGTCAGCACCTTATCCAAGTTACTGACTACCGGAACCTACTGCGCGCCCGATAGGGGCACGTAAAAAAGCCGGCAATTTCTGTGCCGGCTTTTGCGTCTGCGCCTCTTACACCGCCAGAATCGGCTTGACGTAAGAGATAGGCGCTTCCTGTTCGTCCTCGAAAGTCACCATTTCCCAGGCGTCTTCCTGCGCCATCAGGGTGCGCAAAGACTTGTTGTTCAGTGCATGGCCGGATTTGAAGGCCTTGAACTCACCGATCACGCTGGTACCCAACAGGTACAGGTCACCGATGGCATCGAGAATCTTGTGCTTGACGAATTCGTCTTCATAGCGAAGACCGCCTTCGTTGAGAATCCGGTACTGGTCGATAACAATCGCGTTATCCACACTGCCACCCTGCACCAGGCCCTTAGAGCGCAGATATTCGATTTCGTGCATGAAACCGAAGGTGCGCGCGCGGCTCACTTCCTTGACGAAGGAGGTGCTGGAGAAATCCACCGAGGAGCTGAGGTTGCGCCCCTGAAATACCGGGTGGTCGAAATCGATGGTGAAAGACACCTTGAAACCATTGAAGGGCAGGAAGCTGGCAACCTTGTCGCCCTCTTCCACCGTAACCGGCTTCTTTATACGCAGGAATTTCTTCGCAGCAGACTGCTCCTGAATCCCCGCGGACTGGATCAGGAATACGAATGGGCCGGCACTGCCGTCCATAATCGGAACTTCCTGGGCGGAAAGCTCGACGATCGCGTTGTCGATACCCAGACCAGCCATGGCAGACAGCAGGTGCTCAACAGTGGCAATGCGCACATCGCCTTTCACCAGAGTGGTGGAAAGCAGGGTGTCGCCCACGTTTTCAGCACGCGCTTCAATCTCAACCACCGGATCCAGATCGACCCGACGGAATACGATACCACTGTTTACCGGCGCCGGTTTGAGGGTCAGAACGACCTTTTTACCGGTATGCAGGCCAACACCAGTGGCTCGAATGGCATTTTTGAGAGTGCGCTGTTTGATCATCTATGTCTTGGTTCCCATTCGGTGAGCTGCGCACGAACCGCAGCGAGCCGGCGATAGTAACAGAAAATAAACGCCAAAACTACAAATAACGACCCGGTCATCCTTGTAGTCCAGGGCAGGGCTTTTCAGCTCTCATCCCTGTAAGCATAGCCCAGTGCGAGGACTGTAACGCCAACCTAGCGCACAGGAATGCCTTTAATTGTACGACCTGACCTATCAGCCGGTGATTAAAAAATGTTAACCCTGAAGCCAAAACCCATTAGTCAGGGCACTGGTCACGATTTCTGGCACTGTTCTGATGCCACTGAGGGTCGGAATAACCGGTACGGGAACCTGAAAAAGGTTTTCGACTGACGATTCCCTTTCTCAATGAATGCCCGCCTTTAACTGCAATGCCGTGAAATGACATGCATTGAATTGAAACAGTTCAGAGCAGTACCCCAGATTGTGCAGCGACGGGCTGAACACATCCTGAACGGGGTACTTCTCCTGGTGGCAGCTTCCCTGCGTCCACAACTTCATCCTGGCCCGGCGATGTCGAGAGATCGCGCCCTTGGAGGACACGCCCCGACATCGCACACCGGAGCGGGCGGAGACCCGGCCTGGCCGGCCGGGTGTAGACATGAGCAGATGTTTCCGCCCCACGACTCCGGTGGGTGCGGGACGGAATCAGTCTGCCTGGCGACGCAGGAATGCGGGAATATCGAGGTATTCCATATCCTGATCAGCCGGGTTTAGTGGCGGCATGGACCGCGCAGGGCGCTCCTTCTCCACCCGGCTACCACGCACTTCCTGGGTGTCACGGGCGGCCTCTGCCGGTGCGGCCGGACGTGCCGCTTCACGGCTCTCCGGGCGACGGGCGGTGTTATCCACAACCTTGGTGGGACGGGCAACCTGGGCGGTGGCCTCGCCAAGACCGGCGGCAACCACGGTCACGCGCATTTCATCACCCAGCTTGTCGTCGACCGCGGTGCCGATCACCACGGTGGCGTCGTCGGAGGCGATCTCCTGAACGATCTGGCCCACTTCTGAGTATTCACCCAGGGTCAGCTCCTGGCAGCCACCCTCTTCACTACCGGTGATGATATTCACCAGAATACCGCGGGCACCCTGCAGGTTGACGTTGTCCAGCAGCGGGCTGCGAACCGCTTTCTCAGCAGCTTCACGCGCACGGTTCTCACCGATGGCGGCGCCGGAGCCCATCATTGCCATGCCCATTTCAGACATCACGGTGCGCACGTCGGCAAAGTCCACGTTCATGATGCCCGGGCGAATCATCAGGTCGGCAATGCCCTGCACTGCGCCCAGCAGTACGTTGTCCGCCTCTTTGTACGCAGCCTTCATGGTGATCTTGTTGCCCAGCACTTCCAGCAGGCGATCATTGGGGATGGTAATCAGGGAGTCGACCTTGTCGCGAAGCTCGAGAATACCGTCTTCGGCAACTGTGGCGCGCTTGCGACCCTCGATCATGAACGGGCGGGTCACTACGGCAACAGTGAGGATGCCCAGATCCTTGGCGATTTCTGCAACGATCGGTGCACCACCGGTGCCGGTGCCGCCACCCATACCCGCGGTAATGAAAACCATATCCGCACCGGTCAGTACTTCCGCGATGCGCTCGCGATCTTCCAGTGCGGACTGGCGACCCACATCAGGATTAGCGCCCGCACCGAGGCCACGGGTAATGGTGTTACCCAGCTGCAGGATGGTCTGTGCCTCAACATCCTTCAGCGCCTGCGCGTCAGTGTTCGCGCAGATGAAATCCACACCATTCACTTCGCTGGCGATCATGTGCTTGACGGCATTACCGCCACCGCCACCAACACCAATCACTTTAATGACAGGCTTGTCCTGTACGCTATCTACGAGTTCGAACATTGCTGTTCCCCTTTTTTGCTCATGTCCAAATTTTAATTATCGATCCCGGTAATTATTTTCTGAATCAGAGGTTGCCTCTGAACCAGTGTTTGACCTTGTCCCACCACTGGTTTTCGCTGCGCTGAACCGTGGAGTTCTTACTGCCCTTGTTGTCTTCCACCTTGATCGCATACATCAACAGACCAACACCGGTGGAATAAATCGGATTGCTGACGATATCGGTCAACCCCGAAATTCCCTGCGGTACCGCGAGGCGCACAGGCATGTGGAAAATTTCCTCGGCCAACTCTACAGCGCCTTCCATTTTTGAAGAACCGCCGGTGAGGACAATTCCCGCTGCACACAGGTCTTCAAAGCCACTGCGTCGCAACTCCGCCTGAACCAGGGTGAAAAGTTCGTCGTAACGCGGCTCCACCACTTCCGCCAGCGCCTGACGGGAGAGATCCCGTGGTGCACGATCGCCCACACTGGGCACCTTGATGGTTTCCCCTTCGCGCGCCAGCTTGGCCAGGGCGCAAGCATATTTAATCTTCAGTTCTTCCGCGTGCGGCGTAGGTGTGCGCAATGCCATTGCAATATCATTGGTGACCTGGTCACCGGCGATAGGAATTACCCCGGTGTGGCGAATGGAACCGCCGGTAAACACAGCGATATCCGTGGTGCCGCCACCAATATCCACCATGCATACGCCCAGCTCTTGCTCGTCATCGGTCAGCACTGCATAGCTCGAGGCCAACTGCTCGAGAATGATGTCTTCCACTTCCAGACCACAGCGGCGGATACACTTTTCGATATTCTGTGCCGCATTTACCGCACCGCTCACCAGGTGAACCTTGGCTTCCAGGCGCACACCGGACATACCCAGAGGCTCCTTGACGCCCTCCTGGCTGTCGATCAGGTATTCCTGCGGCAGGGTGTGCAGGATTTTCTGGTCCGCCGGAATCGCTACCGCACGCGCGGCATCGATCACCCGATCCAGATCCTGCTGAGTAACTTCGCGGTCCTTGATCGCCACGATGCCGTGGGAGTTCAAGCTGCGAATATGACTTCCGGCAATCCCCGCATAGACAGAGTGAATCTCACAGCCAGCCATCAGCTCCGCTTCCTCAACCGCGCGCTGAATGGACTGCACCGTGGATTCGATATTCACCACCACGCCCCGCTTCATACCCGTGGAGCGATGAGAACCGATACCGACGATATTCAGTTCGCCGTCTCCGGTCACTTCACCGACAATCGCCACGACCTTGGATGTACCGATATCCAGACCGACGATCATGCGTGGTTCAGTTGTTTGTGTCATTGGATTTTCAACCTCGCTGGACGAATGCGCCGATCCACATTGAGCATGTCAGATCAGGGCCGGGCCCAGCTTTTTATCTGCCTGTTTTGTTGTCAGTTTTCTTTTGTGTCTTTTTGTTTCCATTGCACCGCAACTGCATTGTTATAGCGGGTATCTACACCCACGATTTTCTGCAGATGCGGCGCCAGTACACCGCGCGTCAGACTGAGGAAGCGATCCACTCGCTCCAGCAGTTCATCGTGCCCCAGCTGTAAGCGGATACCGCTCACCAGCTCGAGCTGCCAGCCCGCCAGATCGTCAAACGACAGGCGGCGCACTTCCATATCTTTTGTGGTGAGCAGCCCGGCCAGCGCCTGGTACTGGGCCATAATCCGCTCCACCAGTTCCGCATCCCCGGCAAGTTCCGGCAGACGCAGTTCCTTCATGTTTTCAGGTCTTGGCAAAAGCTCACCGCTGGCGATCAGCAGCTGGTCTCCGCCCCAGATAGCGAGAGGCTCGGCCTCTTCCACTACCACCTCAACACCGTTGGGCCAGCTGCGGCTGACCGAAGCATTAACAATCCACGGGTTGGCCATCAGTGCCTCCCGCATCTCGCTAATATCCAGCGAGAAAAACCCTTTGCGCAAATGCGGTAGCAGGATGTCTTCAACCTGTGTTTCCGTCACCGCGCGAAACGGTGCTTTTACCCGTACATTTTCCAGCGCATCCACACGGCTCAACTCTACCGCTGGAGCCTGTTGCCACAACCAGCGAGCGCTGTAGCCGAGCCCCGAGCCCACCAGCAGCAGGAATGCGACTGCCAGCAACAGCCGCAGCGGGCGCAGGCCCTTTTCCTCGTTCGGGTCCGGCAGCGCGCGAGCCCCTCGAGGCGCCGGCTTGCCGCGACCTTTTTTTTGCTGCTGTACCTTTTTTTCTCTCGCCACGTTTACGCTTCGCTAAACGGTCATCGGGACCGATTACTGATCCGATCCGGGCTTGTCACCGAGCCGCCATTCCGACAACTGCTGAGCAAGGCCACCGACATTGCCGGCACCCTGGGTGAGGACGATATCGCCGGGCTCCAGCAGATCCGCCAGTACCGGAGGTACCTGCTCTACCTTTTCCACAAAGATCGGGTCTATCTGGCCGCGGTTGCGGATACTGCGCGCTAGCGTACGGCCGTCCGCGCCAGGAATTACCGCTTCACCGGCGCTATATACATCCAGAAGAACCAGTTTGTCGACCTGAGAAAGCACCTGTACAAAATCTTCGAACAAATCCCGCGTGCGTGTGTAGCGATGCGGCTGATAAACCATCACCAGTCGACGCTCGGGCCAACCATCGCGCACGGTTTTGATGGTCGCCGCCACTTCGCGCGGATGATGACCATAATCGTCCACCAGCATCACCGGTTCCGCATCGCTGGCGTCACTCACCGGGTACTCGCCGTAAATCTGGAATCGACGTCCGACGCCCTGGAATCCGTTGAGGCCCTCGCGAATAGCTGCATCACTGACCCCTTCTTCGGTCGCCACTGCGATCGCAGCCGTCGCATTCAGAACGTTGTGGATCCCGGGGGTATTCACACATACATCCAGCACGCTGCCATCCGGTCGGTGCACATTAAAGAAACTGCGCAGCGGCTCCTGGCGCACATCAGTAATGCGAAAATCATTGCTCTCTTCAAACCCGTAGGTCGTCACCGGTCGCGCCATACGCGGAATCACTTCCTGCACATTGGCATCATCTCCACAGACCACGGCCAGGCCGTAAAACGGCAGGTTGTGGATAAAGTCGATAAAGATCTGCTTGACCTTTTCGAAGTCCCCGCCGTAAGTCTCCATATGATCCGCATCGATATTGGTCACCACGGTGACCATCGGCTGCAGGTGCAGAAACGAGGCATCGCTCTCATCTGCTTCAGCCACCAGATAGCGGCTCTCGCCCAAGGCGGCGTTGGCACCGGCGCTGTTCACCAGCCCACCGATCACAAAAGTGGGATCCTTGCCATCAGCGGCAAAGATCGACGCGATCAAGCTGGTGGTGGTGGTCTTACCATGCGTACCAGCTACCGCAATTCCGTAGCGGTAGCGCATCAGCTCACCGAGCATTTCCGCGCGACGCACCACGGGAATACGATGGTCCCGCGCGGCGATCAACTCCGGGTTATCCCCGTAAATCGCAGACGAGTTGACCACTACATCCACATCGCTGACATTTTCTGCACTGTGCCCAATCAGCACCTTGATACCCAGACTGCGCAGACGCTCGGTCACCTTGCTTTCGCGCAGGTCGGAACCGGAAACTTCGTAGCCCTGGTTCTGCAAGACTTCGGCAATACCGCTCATTCCCGCACCGCCAATACCAATAAAGTGGATGCGGCGAATACGACGCATGGCAGGTACGTGGTAGCGACGGTCGCCGTTATCAGTCATATTTTTCTCAGCAGTTTCTGAATTCTTTGATTCGCGAGACATATCAACACCCCATCTCTTCGCGACATACGTCCAACACCCGGTCGGTCGCATCAGGTCTGGCGACACGGCGTGCAGCCTCAGCCATTGCCAGTAATTTTTTCGGCTCGGCAAACAACTCCTCGAGTAATGCGGCGAGCTGGTCTGGGTCCAACGCATCCTGCTGGATCACTCGCGCCGCGCCGGCCTTTTCCAACCACTCGCCGTTTTTGGTCTGGTGGTCATCAATGGCAAATGGGAAAGGCACCATGATGGCACCGAGTCCCGCAGCCGCAATTTCAGATACGGTGAGTGCACCGGATCGACAGATCACCAGATCCGCTTGCGCGTAGGCACCGGCCATATCGCTGATAAACGGAACTACCTGAGCCTCTACATCGGCACGTTCGTAGGCTTCCTTTGCCAGATCCAGGTGACGCTGACCAGCCTGGTGTACTACCTGCGGGCGCTTGTCCGCTGATAGTTTTGCCAACGCTTGCGGCACCAGCTCATTGATCGCCACAGCGCCGAGGCTACCGCCCAGCACTAGCAGACGCAGCGGTGAGGACTTGCCCACCCGCTCAGCCGGCGCTGGCAGTTCTGCAATTTCTGAGCGCACCGGATTACCCACCTCCTGAGCGGCGGGCAAACCACTGGGGAATGCCTCCAGCACGCGACTGGCAATTTTCGCCAGCAAGCGGTTGGTAGTACCGGCCACCGCGTTCTGCTCATGGATGATCAGCGGTATCCCGGCGAGTCGTGCGGCAACGCCGCCCGGTCCGGTGGCAAACCCGCCAAACCCAAGCACCGCATCCGGTTTCACATTTTTGACCACCTGGCGTGCCTGCCAGATCGCTTTACTGATCTGAATGGGCGCTTTCAGCAGAGCTCCTGCACCCTTGCCACGCACCCCTTCCACCGTAATAAAGTGCAGCGGGATATCCGCCGCAGGAATCAGCTGCGCTTCGATACCGCGCATGGTACCAAGCCACTCGACCACGCCACCCTGCGCCTGCAGCGCACGGGCAACCGCCAGTGCCGGGAAAACATGCCCACCAGTTCCACCTGCCATCACCAGAAATTTTTTGCCGGTGAACGGCGCGTTGTCAGTCTGAGTCATCACGCCGCCTCCCCGGTTTTCCGATCACCCAGTTGCAGGGGATTGAAAATAGGCAGTTGTCGAATCTTGGCGATACTGCCCTCCGATTCCTTTTGATCACTGTTCAATTCTTTCTGTGCGCGCCACGCCAGGCCAAACAGGGCGAAACACACCACCAGGCTGGAGCCACCGGAACTGACAAACGGCAGCGTCAGCCCCTTGGTTGGCAACAGTCCGGAAGCAACGCCCATGTTGACGAAGGCCTGTCCGGCCAGCAGCACCGCAATGCCGAAGGTCAACAGTGCAGCAAAAAATTCCTGCTTCACCAGCGCCTTGCGCACCAACCGCAGCAGAGACCAGGTGAGTGCCACATAAAGACCTATCACAACCAGGCCACCGAACATGCCCCACTCTTCCGCCAGAATCGCAAACACAAAATCCGTATGCGCTTCCGGCAGGTAAAAAAGTTTCTGCACACTATTGCCGAGACCGACACCAAACCACTCACCGCGGCCGAACGCGATCAGTGACTGGGTCAACTGGTAGCCACCGGCATACTGTTCACCCCAGGGGTCGAGGAATGTCGTCAGTCGCTGCAATCGATACGGACTCACCAGCGCCATCAACACCAGCCCACAGGCCGCGAGCCCTACCAGCAAAAACGTGTGCGGCAGACGCGCGCCGGCGAGAAACACCATCGCCAGGGCAGTGCCGGAAATGACCACCACCGAGCCAAAATCCGGTTCCAGTAACAACAGTATCGCCACAATACCCAGCACAGAAATCGGCACCATAAAGCTGCTCCAGTGCCGCAACTTCTCGTGGCGCCGCGTCAGAAAGCTGGCGAAAAAAATCAGACAGCAAAACTTGGCAATCTCCGCCGGCTGCACGGTAATCGGGCCCAGGGCAATCCAGCGCATACTGCCGTTCACCGCACGCCCCACACCGGGAATCAACACCACCAGCAACATGCCGCAGGCGAAAATCAACAGGGTCCAGGACAGGTTGGACCAGGTCGCCAGCGAGACGCGGCTCACTACCAGTGCACCAAAAGCACCGGCAGCCAGGAACACCAGGTGCCGCTTCAGGAAATACCAGGCATCGTTGTACACGTCAGTGGCAAATGCGATAGAAGCCGAGGCCACCATCACCACACCGATACTGGCGAGCGCCAGCACACAGAACGGCAGGAGCCAGGCGAGCTCATCAATCTGATCATTCGCCGCCACTTTCAATTTGGTCTGATCCTTGCGGCTCACTGCGCACCTCCTGCGTCCTGCGCAGTATCGGCGTCGCTACCAGAGGCTGCGATCTGCTTATTGACCGCACGACGAAAATCTTCGCCGCGCGCCTCAAAATTCCGGTACATATCAAAACTGGCGCAAGCCGGCGACAGCAATACAAAATCACCGCTGTGCGCCATGGCAGTCGCTGCTGAGACCGCTTCATCCATAGTTGACGCTGGGGTCTGAGCTACTTTGTCTGCGAAGGCGTCCGCGATTCTGGGCCCGTCCACGCCGACGGTGACTAGTCCGCGCAGGGTGTGCGCGGCCGCCGCCAGCGGAGAGAAATCAGCTCCTTTGCCATCGCCACCCGCGATCAGCACGATCTTCCGCTCACCGTCGACAAGGCCATCCAGTGCCGCACGAGTGGCACCGACATTCGTGCCTTTAGAATCATTTACAAAAGTGATGCCGTCGCGATCCGCTACCCGCTCACAGCGGTGGGCCAAGCCGGTAAATGTACGCAACACCTCCAACATGGCAGACATAGGTAAGTCAACTGCAGTACCCAGTGCCAGTGCCGCCAGCGCATTGGCCACATTGTGACTGCCCACCATGCCCAGCTCGGCGGTCGGCATCAGCTTGTCGGCGCCCTGTGCCAACCAGCTTTCACCATCGGCGTAGATAACACCAAATTGCTGCAGGTCCGGACGATCCAGCCCGAAACTCCACTCGCGGCTTTCCCGCGACAGGGGCCCACGGGTCAGTGGATCCGCGCGATTGATTACGAACTGGCGCGCGTGGCGATATACCCGCTGCTTTGCCCGGTGATATGCGGCCAGGTTCTCGTAGCGGTCCATATGGTCGGCGCTGACATTGAGAATCGTCGCAACTTCGGACTGCAGCGAGTAAGTGGTTTCCAGCTGGAAACTCGACAACTCCAGCACAAACAGTTCCGGCAGCTTTTCTTGCCCGGTCAGCAGATCCAGTACCGGCACCCCGATATTGCCACCCACACGGACGTCCACGCCCGCGGCTTCTGCCATCAACCCCATCAGGGTTGTTACGGTTGTCTTGCCATTGGAGCCGGTAATCGAAATCACTTTGGGCGCAGGCTCGGCCGCTGCCAGCTCGCGGGCAAACAGCTCGATATCGCCAATCACCGGGATATCCGCCTCCACTGCCGCAGCAATCGCCGGTTCCGCCACACCGATACCAGGACTCGCGATAATCTCGCTAGCCGCCAGCAGCGTCTCACTGTTAAGAGGACCGCATTCCACAGGCACGCTGGGAAACTCTTCACGAAAGGCTGCGAGTGCCGGGGGCGCTTCGCGACTGTCTACCACAACCGGAGAAATACCCTGGCGCAGCAGAAAGCGCACTACCGATTGCCCGGTAGCGCCCAGTCCGATCACCACTTTTTTCTCTGAGGTTGCGATGAGGCTCATTGGCTCTTTATGTATTCCAGTGTGTGTTTAATTCAAATCAGCGCAGCTTGAGTGTCGCCAGACCGGCGAGCACCAGTACCACGGTAATAATCCAGAAGCGCACAATCACTCGCGGCTCTGGCCAGCCTTTCAATTCAAAATGGTGGTGCAGCGGCGCCATACGGAAAATACGTTTTCCGGTCAGCTTGAAAGACGCCACCTGCAAAATCACCGATACCGTTTCCATCACGAATACCCCGCCCATGATGAACAGTACGATCTCGTGGCGGGTGATGACGGCAATGATGCCCAGCGCTGCACCCAGTGCCAGCGCACCCACGTCGCCCATAAACACCTGGGCCGGATAGGTGTTGAACCAGAGAAACCCCAGCCCGGCCCCACCCAATGCAGCGCAGAATACGGCGAGCTCCCCCGCTCCGGAAATCGATGGAATATGCAGGTAGGTGGCAAATTCCACGTGTCCCACCAGATAAGCAATCACCCCCAGTGCGCCGCCAACCATGACCGACGGCATGATCGCGAGACCATCCAGGCCATCGGTGAGGTTGACGGCATTACTCGACCCGACCACTACAAAATATGTCAGCAGTACAAATGTGATGGGCCCCAGGTTGATCGCCACGTCCTTGAAAAACGGCACAAACAACTGGGTTTCCGCGGGCGTGGTCGCACTCATATACAGGTAAATTGCTGCGCCCAGCCCGGCAACCGATTGCCAGAAATACTTCCAGCGGGCGATCAGTCCACGAGAATTTTTTTCCACGACTTTCTTGTAGTCGTCTACAAAACCCACTGCACCAAACACAAAGGTAACCAGCAGGGTTACCCACACCAGCCGGTTGCTAAGGTCAGACCACAGCAAGGACGCGGAAAAAATTGCCGCGAGGATCAGGGTGCCACCCATGGTAGGGGTACCGGACTTGCTCAAATGGGACTGCGGGCCATCGTCCCGCACGGCCTGCCCCACCTGAAGCCGGTTCAGCCAGGTGATCATGCGCGGCCCTACCAGCAGAGAAATACCCAGCGCGGTCAGCGCGCCGAGAATGGCGCGCACGGTCAGGTAATTGAAGACCGAAAAGCCTTTCTCAAACTGTTGTAGATATTCAGCCAGCCATAGCAGCATCGTTAAAACCTTCTATTGATTCCCGTTGGTCAGTGCCTGCACAACCAGTTCCATACGCGCACTGCGGGAACCTTTCACCAGCACAGTGGTGTTTCCATCCAGCTCCGGCGCCAGCGCCCGAACCAGGGCCTCGCGCTCGGAAAAATTCCTTTGTTTGCTTGGGTGCCCAGCAGCAAATTCGATGCTCGCTGCCGCACTCAGGGTACCCAGGGTAAACAGTTGATCGACACCGCGTTCACGGGCCAGCTGCCCCATATCACGATGTGCGCGATCCGCTTCCGGACCGAGTTCTGCCATGTCTCCCAGAACCAATATTTTCTTGCCTTCCCGCTGCGCCAGTAGCTCGATGGCTGCACTGACGGAACCGGGATTCGCGTTATAGCTGTCGTCAATAAGCGCGGCTCCAGATACGCCGGTAAACGACTGCATACGGCCGCCAACACCCGCCAGCGCACTGAGCCCCGCAGCAATTTCCGCAACCGGAATACCCGCAGCGTAGGCACAGCCCGCGGCGACCAGCGCATTGTGCACATTGTGTTCGCCAAGCAACTGCAGTTGCACCGGGTGGGATACGCCCTCGATCACCAGATCAAAAGACGGGCACCCCAGTGCATTCAACGCGATATTGTCCGGGTGGATCGCACATTGATGCCCGAAACCAACCTCGAGGATACGCACACCTTCGGGCATTTCACCGCGCCAGTAATCCGCGTAATTATCATCCGCGTTAATGACCGCGATTCCACCGTTATCCAGGCTGGTGTAGATCTGCCCCTTGGCGGTAGCGATGCCATCGACGGAGCCGAACCCCTCCACATGCGCCGGCATCACATTGTTCACCGCTGTGATCCGCGGCTTTGCAATTCCGCACAGATATCCGATTTCGTTAGGGCCACTGGCCCCCATTTCGACGATCAGGACCTCGTGTTCCGGCGCCAGCGAAAACAGGGTCATGGGCACGCCGAAGTGATTGTTCAGGTTGCCCCGGGTAACGCACACCTTGTGACGCTGCCCGAAAATTGCCGCCAGCATTTCCTTGACGGTGGTTTTGCCGCAGGAACCGGTTATCCCGATAACCGGCCCATCGAACTGCTCACGACACAAGCGACCAATCTGGCCAAGGGCCACAGTGGTATCGGATACCAGCCACTGTGGCATCGCCGAGCCTTCGATGGCTTTTTCCGTCACCACCCCGAGAACCTTGCCGTCTACCTGGGCAAGGAAATCGTGGGCGTCAAAACTCTCACCGCGCAGGGCAACAAACACCGAACGTGCATCCAGCTTACGGGTATCGGTGCACACCGCATCGAACTCCACGGAGCCATTGACCAGTTCACCACCAAAACGCTGTTGCAGCTGTTGCAGGGAGAGCGGTGCGATCATCAGCGGCTTCCCTCCATTTCTTGCTCGGCTCTGCGTGCGAGAGCCTCGGCGGCCTGTTCGCGATCACAGAAATGTAATTTTTCTCCGGCGATCAGCTGGTAATCTTCGTGCCCCTTACCTGCAATCAGAACCGTATCGCCGGCGGCCGCTTCGCCAATGGCATAGTGAATCGCCTCGGCGCGATCGACCTTTACACTGCAGTGATCGCCGTCGGCGCCACCGTCAATGCCTTCGAGAATTTCATCCACAATTGCCTGCGGGTCTTCCCCGCGCGGGTTGTCACTGGTCACCACAGCATGATCGGCAAGTTCTGCCGCAATCCGGCCCATGGGCGCGCGCTTGCCGTTGTCGCGGTCTCCACCACAACCGAAGACACACCAGAGCTTGCCGCGGCAGTATGGACGAGCCGCCTCCAACGCCGCGCGCAATGCGTCCGGTGTGTGTGCATAATCCACCAGCACATTGATTCCATCCGCAGTCCCTACTGCGTTCGCGACACGCTCCATACGCCCAGGTACTGGCTGGATATTGGGGAACTCGGCAAGAATTTCCGCGAGCGGCATACTTGCGGCGCCCACAGCGGCAACGACCGCCAGCGCATTGTGGATGTTGAAATCGCCAATCAGCGGGGCGCGCAGCTCGCCTTCTCCCCAGGGGGTGATCAGATCCACGGCAAATCCGTCGTCAAGACGTTTCAGGTTGCGCACCTGAAGATCCCCGGACTGCAGCCCATAGGTAATCACCTTGAGTCCGCGCAGCTTGCAACGCTCTACCATCTGCGCACCGAACGGGTCGTCAATATTGATCACACCGCGCTTGAGCTTGGGCAAACCGAACAACTTTTCCTTGGCTGCGCCGTAGGCAGCCATATTGCCGTGGTAATCGAGGTGGTCGCGGGTCAAGTTGGTAAATACCGCGGTATCGAACACCAGCCCGTGCACTCGCCCCTGGGACAGTGAGTGGGAAGACACTTCCATGGCTGCTGCGCGCGCGCCCTGGGCATAAAACTCCGCATAATCGTGCTGCAGGCGCACCGGGTCTGGCGTGGTCAGGCCGGTCTCATGCAGGCTGATCGCGCCATCTTTCCAGACGCCATTGCCAATGGTGCCCATCACCGCAGCGCTGCCGAAATGCTTCGCCAGTAACTGGGAAGCCAGGTAGGCACAGGTGGACTTGCCATTGGTACCCGTTACCCCGACCAGGTACATGGATTCCGATGGATGTCCGTAAAAGCGCGCAGCGATCTCTCCCACTCGCGCAGCCAGCCCGGGAACAGTGACAACCTGCACGCCGTTGTGCTCTTCACTGCCCAGCACATCGCCATCCGCCAGCACTGCGGCAGCGCCATTGTCGATGGCAGCATCAATAAACTGACGCCCGTCTACTACGGTGCCGCGCAGTGCCATAAATACGTCACCGGCTTTGACCTGGCGGCTATCGAGCGCCACGCCAGTCACTTGGATATCCGGTATTCCCGCGTAACCCGGCACCAGGGTCACCAGGGAAATTTTTCGATTCAAAAATGCATTCTGCTGGTTCACGATGCAGTACCTCTCTCGTCCAGCTGCGTCGCCAACTGCTGCTCAGCAGGGGCAACCTTTTCCGGTGGCACCTGCAACAGGCGCATGGCACCGGTCATTACTTTGCCGAATACCGGCGCGGCCACTTCGCCGCCGTAGTACTTGGCATTACTCGGATCGTCGATGACAACCACCGCTGCGAGGCGCGGATTATCCGCCGGAACAAATCCGGCAAACACCGACCGGTAGCGATTATCGGCATAGCCGTCGCTACCCACTTTGTGCACCGTCCCGGTCTTGCCCGCCACCCGATAGCCTTCCACGGCGGCCCGTTTGCCGGTGCCCTCGGGGCCAATCACGGTCTCCAGCATAGCGCTCACCTGACGCGCCAATTCAGGCTCGACCACGTGTTCACCCGGTACCGGCTTTTTCCCTTGCGCCAAAATCAGCGAAACCGGGCGCTTGAGCCCGGCATTGGCGACGACACTGTAGGCCTGGGCCAGTTGCACGGCATTCACCGTTAAACCGTAGCCGAAGGCAAAGTTGGCCAATTCTATGGGATGCCAACGATCCCGGGTGGGCAGAATGCCCGGCGCCTCCCCGGGGAATCCGCTGCCAACCGCCTCTCCGAGCCCCAGACGGTAAAAAAGTTCACGCAGGGTTTCCGGCTCCAGATCCATCGCCACCTTGGTGATACCGACCTGGCTGGACTTGGTGATCACCCGGGTCAGATCAATTTCGCCGTAGTTCACCGGATCCAGCAGCGTCTTGCCCGGCAGGCGGATATAGCCGGGGCTGGTATTGATACGGGTATGGGGCGTGTAGCGCCCGGTCTCCAGTGCCGCCAGCGCAGTCAGCGGCTTAATGGTGGACCCCGGCTCGAATTGGTCGATCAGCGCACGGTTGCGCATCGCTGCTGCCTTTACCCCGTGACGATTGTTCGGGTTAAAAGAAGGTTGATTGGCCATCGCCAACACGTCGCCACTCTGGGTATCCAGGATCACCATAAAGCCGGAGGCGGCACCGTTTTCCGCTACCGCCTTCTTAAGCTCCCGATAGGCCAGGTACTGCAGGCGCATATCAATGGTGAGCTGCAGGTCGCGACCGGGGCGCGCCTCCTGCTTCACTGCCAGATCCTGCACCGTGCGCCCTTTCAGATCTTTCACCACCTGACGCTTACCTGCCTCTCCCGCAAGGGACTGCTCGTAGGCGAGCTCAAGCCCCTCCTGACCGAGGTCGTCAATATTAGTAAAGCCCAGCAACTGCGCAGTGACCTCGCCGGCCGGGTAAAAACGGCGGTATTCCTTCTTGCTGTATACGCCCGCCAGATCCAGGCCAAGCACCTTGTCGGCGCGCTCTGGCGTCATATGTCGACGGAGGTACATGAAGCCCTTGTTGCGATACTTTTCCAGTCGCTTGGCAAGACGCGCCGGCGGCGTACCCAACGCCGCCGCGAGCGCGCGCAATTCTTCCGCACTTGCCTCTTTCAACAACTGGGGATTTGCCCAGATGGTCTGCACCGGGGTGCTCACCGCGAGCAGTTCGCCGTTGCGGTCAAGAATGGAACCCCGGTAGGCGGCAATCTCTTCGGTGCGAATGGTGCGCGCGCGCCCCTGGTCCTGCAGGAAGCGGTAACCCTTGTCCTGCTCCGGCAATACCTGCAGACCCGCCAGGTGCACGATCAGGGACACGGCCAGCAGGCACAGCAAACCAGCCACCAGCGCAAAGCGCCAGCGGGCAATGCCCGGCTGTTGTTGCTGTTTTTTCACTGCACCCATGATCGAAATATTCCCTGCGCTTTTCGCGCACCTTTTATCTACTTGCTCTTTCGTCGTACTGCTTCTTGCTTCTTTTTATTACTTACTGTGGCTAACTATTTGACCAGTACCCGCTCTGCCGGTGTCGGAGCCCGCATATGCAGCTCCTCCCGGGCCACCTGTTCGATCCGGCTGTAGGCCGACCAGGCACCGCGCTCCAGCAACAACCGCTCCTGCTCGTAGCGCAACTCATCGCGATGGTGTTGCGCCTTTTCCAGCTGGGCGGTCAGCGCCCGACTTTGCTGGGTGGTGTGCACCACGCCCAGAGCTGAAACCATCAGCAGCCCCCAGAGTCCGGCCAGTAACCATCGGTTTCCGTTCAAATCCACCTCAACTCACTGCCATCAGCCCAGTCGCTCAGCCACGCGCATTACGGCGCTGCGCGACCGCACGTTGTCACCGATTTCTTCGGCCTCGGCCTTCACCGCCTTGCCCAGGGAACGCAGCGTGCGGTGAATCTGACTGTCCATTACCGGCAGGCCGCGCGGCAATTGCGGCCCCTTTTCCTGTTCTCGGATGAATCGCTTCACTATGCGATCCTCTAGCGAGTGGAAGCTGATCACCACCAGGCGACCGCCCGGCTTCAGCAGCGCCAGAGATTTCTCCAGTGCAGCCTTCAGATCATCCAGCTCCCCGTTGACGTGAATCCGGATGGCCTGGAATACCCGTGTTGCCGGATGCTTCCCTTTTTCCCAGGCAGGGTTGGCAGCTTTCACCACCTCAGCCAGATCCAGGGTGCGCGCAAACGGCTCTTCTACCCGCCGGCGCACGATAGCCCCAGCCATGCGGCGCGCAAAACGCTCTTCCCCGTATTCCTTGAACACCCGGGCCAGCTCGGCCTCAGACTCCGTGTTCACCCAATCCGCGGCACTCATTCCGCGGCTGGTATCCATCCGCATATCCAGCGGGCCGTCCTGCATAAAGCTGAAACCGCGCTCAGCCTGATCCAGCTGTGGTGAGGAAACCCCCAGATCCAGCAGAATTCCGCTTACCTGCCCGGCCATTCCGGCTGCGGCCTGATCCATATCGGCAAAGGATCCGTGCCAGATATCAAAACGCGGCTCACTGCCAAAACGCTCTCCGGCAAATTCGATGGCCTGGGGATCCTTATCCACCGCCAGCAGGCGACCGGCCTCTCCCAGCCGCTCGAGCACCAGTGCACTGTGGCCACCGCGCCCAAAGGTCCCGTCTATATAAAAGCCGTCGGGATCTACCACCAGGGCATCCACAGCCTCGCGCAACAACACACTGCGATGCAGATCTTGGGACACCCCGCGCCCTCCTGAATTTGTTAAAAATCGTTTGTGAAACTTGCTGCCGGAACCCAATTAGAGCGACAGAGATGCCATCTCTTCCGGCATCTCTCCGTCGCCCTCGCTGTCATCCAGCCAATCCATCCAGCGGTCTTCACTCCATAGCTCGAGCTTCTTGCCCTGACCTACGAGCATCAGTTTTTTCTCCAACCCGGCGTACTCACGCAGGGTCGGCGGAATCAGGACACGGCCATTGGCATCTACCTGCAGCTCGCAGGCATAACCAATCAGCAGCCGCTGTGCGCGGCGAGCAACCTTGTTGAAGCTGGACAGCGCTTCGATTTTAGGGAGAATTTCGCGCCACTGCGCCTCTGGATAGACGAGCAGGCAGCGCTCTTCCGTATGCGCAGTAACGACCAGCCGGCCACCACAATCTTCCAGCAGCGAGTCCCTGACTCGCGCCGGAATGGCCAGACGCCCCTTGGCGTCCATATTGATTGCGTGACTTCCCAGATACATGGATCAGCTTCCGCGATCGCCCCTGGCTCGGTTTTGATTGTGAAAGGCGAAAATTTGCGCGATTTGCCACAGGGATGCGTGATTAACCACTCACAACCACATTCATCCCACCAAGCCCCACAAAATTCCACTTTTCTCCACTTCCGACACTATAAATCTGGACGGCATAAAGTCAAGGAAATCGACAGTATCTCCAGAGAAAAAACCCAGTATTTTCGCGGCCTACAGGCGAAGTGTTTACATTTTGCGCGCAACCATGGGTGAGCAAATATGCAACAGAGCAAGCACTTACTTTGGCAAGCTGACAAGTTACTTTAAGTTTGAGTTGGAGCGCCCTGAAGCCAAACAAAAACCCGATTTGCGAGTGGACACTAACCGGACTGGCCACCGGAGGACGAGAAACGCGCCAGGGGCGCACAAGAAAGGATACGGGTGCCACCCCCCTCGAAGAAGACGGGAAAGCGGTACCAAGGACTCATGTTAGAACATCAGGGCATATAAAAATCAGCTTTTATTATTTTTAATGGGAGTCGAGTCGCTGTAGCTTTGCCGTATCCAAAATTTCATCAGGAATACACCGCAATGGGCTTTTCAGCAGGACTGAGCAAACAGAGCGCCACTACACGCACCTTCCATCACGGTGCGGACCTGGACGCGCTCAATCAGCGCTTCAAAGGCAGCAAGCCCAGTGAAATCATGCAGTTCACCATCGCCGAGGCGGAGAACCCAGTGGTGTTTACCAACTTCCGCCCACTGGCAGTGGCTTTCCTGCACCTGGTCACCCGCGCCAAACCCGATATCCCGGTGATCTGGGTGGATCACGGCTACAACACGCCGGAAACCTACCGTCATATCGAGAAAGTCATCAAGCTACTCGATCTGAACCTGTACACCTATTCCCCGAAAATGTCGGCGGCGCATTACAACGCGGTCTACGGTGGTATCCCCCCGCTGGACACCCCGGAGCACGACTTCTTCTCCCGCACGGTCAAGCTGGAGCCGTTCAATCGCGCGATGCAGGAACTGAAGCCCGACGTATGGCTGAACGGTATCCGCCACGATCAAAATGCCCACCGTCAAGGTCTCGATATCTTTACCAAGGGCAATCACGGCACCATCCGTGTGGCACCCATGTTCCACCTCAAGGAAATTGACGTGGAAGAGTACGTATACGAGAACGACTTGCCGGACAACGATGTGTACTTCGATCCAACCAAGGGCGAAGAGCATCGCGAGTGCGGGCTTTTACTGCAGAAATAAGCGGGAAGGCTCAGGAAGAGAGCCAGCTGCGCCGCAGCTGGCAAACATCGGAATTTGGTGAGTCAGCCGATAAGCCGGGTTCTGTCGCGGACAATCATTCATCTGGGATGCCTGTCGCCAGACACCTCAAGCGACCTACCCGCCCTCAGTGCGGGTCACACCTATAGAGGGCCTATTTGGTCTTGCTCCGAACGGGGTTTACCGTGCCGCGGACTGTTACCAGCCGCGCGGTGCGCTCTTACCGCACCCTTTCACCCTTACCTGTGCTCCCCCAAACCGAAATCCAGGGAAGCCATCGGCGGTCTACTCTCTGCTGCACTTTCCGTAGGCTCGCGCCCCCCAGGCGTTACCTGGCGTTCCACCCTATGGAGCCCGGACTTTCCTCCATCCCATCACCCGAAGGCGACGAAACAGCGATTGCCTGGCTGACTCGGCGCGAAGAGTAATGACCGCTGCAGGCAGATGCAAGCAGAACCTCCGGCCTGCGCGTCAATCACCCCGATCGCCCTACTTTTGCGCCAGCGACCAGTTATACAGCAGCTTTTTGTTTACCCCGGTAATCTCCGCCGCCACCGCGGCCGCACGCTTGGGCGGCAATTCGGCCAGCAACAGTTTCATCACCCGCTCAGCTTCCGCATCCAGCTCCGACGCCTTACCTTCAGCCGCCCCCCGCACCAGCAGCACAATCTCACCCCGCTGTTGATTGCTGTCGGCCTCCACCCATTTCACCAGCTCCGCCAGGGGCAGCAGGTGAATGGTTTCGAACGCCTTGCTGATTTCTCGGGCGATCACCGCCTCGCGGGTGTCGCCGAAGGCTTGCTGCATGGCGCGCAGGGTATCCAGCACCCGGTGCGGCGCCTCGTAAAACACCATGGTCCGGGTCTCTCCCGCGAGCTGCTGCAGTGCCTTCTCCCGCGCCAGTGGTTTAGCTGGCAGAAACCCCTCAAAGCTGAAGCGGTCACTGGGCAGGCCGGCCGCAGACAGCGCGGCAACAAAAGCGCACGGCCCCGGGATGGGCACCACGGTAAAACCGCGCTCGCGCGCTTCGCGCACCAGGCGATAGCCGGGATCGGAGATCAGCGGGGTACCCGCATCGGAAATCAGTGCCACCGTCTGCCCCGCTTCCAGACGCTGCAGAATTTTTGTGGTCCTCTGGTCATCGGAGTGGTCGTGGTACGCCACCAGGGGGGTATCGATGGAAAAATGGGAAAAAAGTCTCTGACTGTGACGGGTGTCTTCCGCCGCCACCAAATCCGCGGATTGTAGAACTTCGACCGCTCGCGGTACCATATCCGCCAAATTGCCAATGGGCGTCGCGACGATATATAGCACCGCTGTATCCAGCCCCATAGTTCACTCCAGAATAAGTTTTGTGGGAGAAGAATATGTCCGCCCTTTACCGGCGAATCCCCTTCGTTATCAATAGCCTGGCAGCCGCCACTCTGGCGCTGACCCTGGCCGGGTGCCAGACTCCGAGCACCGAGCCCGGCGCGCAGGTCCCGGCCAACACCGGCAACCCTGCCGTAGCGGACCGCCAGAATGCCATCCGCCTGTTGAATAGCGCCAACCAGTTGCCATCCCCGGAAAAAGACCGGGCACAGCTGCAGGCGGCCGCCATTCTATACACTCTGGGCGATAACGCGACGGTCCGCCAAGCTGCCGGCACCATCGATGCAGAGCAGCTGACAGACACCGAGTACGCCAAGTACGCCCATGTGTACGGTAGCGCCCTGGCTGCAGACGACGAGTTTTTCGCCGCGCTTGACCTGGTAAGCGCTCCGCGCCTCGAGCAAGCCTGGTTCCAGATCCCCGCCGATACAGCCCTGCCGCTGCGCAATCTGCGCGCCGACCTGTGGAGCCTGATGGGCGATATCGACAGCGGCATCGCAGAGCGCCAGCGCATTGCCCCTCTGGCCCTGGACGACGAAGCCATTGCCGCCAATAACGATGGATTCTGGCAATTGCTTACCCAGCTACCCTCCAGTGAACTCAAGCAGCGTGCCGCAGAGAGCCTGGACTCCAAAATGCGCGCCTGGTACCAGCTCGCCCTGCTTGGACGCGATACCCAGGCAGATATCAGCACCCAGCTGACCGCGCTCAGCCGCTGGCGCCAGCAATGGCCATCCCACACCGCCGTCTCCCACCCGCCCCAGGCGCTGCAGCTACTGGAACGCCTGGCGTCCCAGCGCGCGCAGAATGTCGCCCTGTTGCTGCCTCTCTCCGGTCCCCTGGGAAGCGCGGGACGCGCGATTCGCGACGGCTTTATGGCAGCCTACTACAGCGCCCTGGATGCCGGCGCCCCGACACCCCAGGTGCGGGTTTACGACACCGGCACCAGCCAGCAGTTTGAGGAAATCTACCAGACCGCCGTTAACAACGGCGCTCAAGCGGTAATCGGACCGCTGGACAAGAACAAGGTCGCCAATCTGCTGGCCACCGAAACCCTGCCGGTGCCGACCCTGGCACTGAACTATGGCGATCAGGGGCGACTGACTGACGACCTGGTACAGTTCGGGCTTGCCATCGAAGACGAAGCCCGTCAGGTGGCGCGACAGGCTTATCGACAGGGGCATCGCCAAGCGATGATCCTGGCCCCGGAATCCAGCTGGGGGCAGCGCGGCCTGGAGGCATTTACCGAAGAGTGGAACCGACTCGGCGGCACCGTCAGCGAGAGCCGCAACTATCGCGACAATACCAACTTTTCCCAGCTGGTCAGTGACTCCCTGCTGATCTCCGAGAGCAAGGAGCGCGAGCGGGAGCTGCGCAGCAAACTGGCAGCTCCACTGAAATTCACACCGCGTCGTCGCGGCGATGTGGATATGCTGTTCGTGCTCGCACAACCCCAGCAGGCACGACAGATCAAACCGATGCTGTCGTTTTTCTACGCCGGCGAGTTGCCCGTGTTCTCCACTTCGCAGATTTTCGCCGGCAACGTCGACCGTCAGCGCGATCGCGACATCAACGGCGTGCGCTTTACCGCACTGCCATGGCTGTTTGAAGATGACAACAAGACCAAGCAGAACATTGTCAAACAGGCGGCACCGGCACCCGCATTTGCTCGTCTCTACGCCCTGGGTGCAGACGCATTCCGCCTGTATCCGCGCCTGCCCATCCTGCGTCAATTCCCGCAGCAACAGGTATATGGCCTCACTGGCGCACTCAGCCTGAGCGCGGATGGCCGTATCGTGCGCGAGCAGATCTGGACCAAGATCGAGAAGGGAGCACCTGTGCCAATTACTACCGGTGAAACCGGTGTAATCGCCACGGATAGCAGTGCGAGCATCGATTAAACACAACTTACATTCATCCATAGAAAGGGAATTCCATGGATACCACCAGTATTGGCAACCACATGGAGGCCGTCGCCGAGCGACATATCACCGGTGCCGGCCTGCGTGTTGTGGAGCGCAACTTCCGCGGCCGTTTCGGGGAGATTGACCTTATCGCGCGCGACGGCAATACGCTGGTTTTTGTTGAGGTCCGCTATCGGCGCAACCGCAACTTTGGCGGTGCCGGCGTTTCGGTGGATTTCCGCAAACAGCGTAAATTGCTGGCCACCGCCAATGGTTATCTGCAATATCGTAAAATTGACTGCCCCTGCCGGTTTGATGTCATCACCATCGAGCGGGGCGAACGAAACGAATCCCTGAATATCGATTGGATTCAAAACGCCTTCGGGCAATAGGCTCATCCAGATGGAAACCACAGAGTAAATGGAACAGAGAGTTGTAACGCTGTTTCACCACAGCATTGAAGCAACAATGAATGCCGGTGAACTTTTGGCACCGCTGATTGCCGAAGCCAGCGAAATGATCGTGCACACACTGCTGGCAGAAAACAAACTCCTGATCTGTGGCAACGGTCTCAGCGGTGCCTTGGCGCAAAGCTTTTCCGCACAATTGATGGGTGGCTTCGAGCGCGAACGCCCCGGGCTTCCTGCGCTAGCGCTGAACGGGGACGCCATCACCACCGGTACGGTAGCGCGCAATCACGGTCGCGCAGAGTCCTACGCTCGCCAGATCAGGGCGCTGGGGCAGCCGGGAGATCTGCTGGTGATCATCAGTACTCACGGCAGCGATTCCAATCTGGTTCAGGCAGTGCGCGCCGCACACGACCGGGATATGGGCGTGCTCGCGCTCACCGGCGGCGAGACAGACGGCGACTGCACCGCCCTGCTGGATGTGCACGATATCGAACTGCGTGTACCGTCACCGGTCGCATCCGAGGTACACCAGGTCCACCTGCTAACCCTGTTCTGTCTGTGCGATCTTATCGACAGCAGCCTGTTTGGCGGATATGAGGAATGATCCATGCAATTGAATACAGGTAAACCATCTTTGACCCCATTAAAGCTGACCATTGCTGCCTGCGCCCTTTCCCTCGTGAGTGGTTGCGCAACGGTACTCGACGCCACCCACGACGGCCCCATTCAACCGGACCCGGGCGAGCGCACTTTCGGCACCTATATCGATGACCAACAGCTGGAAACCATCACCAAGGTCAATATCGGCAAGGCGCACCCGCAGTTGAAGGTGGCAAATATCGACGTAACCAGTTTCAACGGGGTAGTACTGCTCACCGGCCAGGTGTCCAGTAACGAACTGCGCAACCTGGCGGGTGGCACCGCACAGCAGGTGCACTCTGTACGTCAGGTCTACAATGAAATCCAGGTACGCGGCACCACGTCCGTGCTCGCCCGCACCAGCGATACCTGGCTGACCACAAAAGTAAAAAGTGTGTTGATGACCGACAAGGAAATCGACAGCGGCCGCATCAAAGTGATCACCGAAAATGGCGTGGTGTACCTGATGGGACTGCTCACTCGCCACGAAGCGGAAAATGCCGCAGAAAAGGCACGCACCGTGGGCGGTGTGCAGAAAGTAGTGAAGGCTGTGGAATATATCGACTGATATTCCAGATAGTTCGCGCAATAAAAAACGGAGGCCTGAGCCTCCGTTTTTTATTGCGCAAATGATGCGGATAAGCAGCCCGTAAAACCGGGCTGCTATCCAAACCGGCTTACGGGCGCTCCACAGCTACCGCTGTTGCCTCACCACCGCCGATACAAAGGCTCGCTACGCCGCGTTTCAGGTCGCGATTTTCCAGTGCAGCAAGCAGGGTCACGATGACCCGCGCACCGCTGGCGCCGAGCGGATGGCCGAGCGCACAGGCACCGCCATTGACGTTGACCTTGTCCCGCGGCAGATCCAGCTCTTTCATTGCCGCCATGGTGACCACGGCGAAAGCTTCGTTGATCTCGAAAAGATCCACATCTGCGGCGCTCCAGCCAGCTTTCTCCAGCAGGTTGGCCATCGCCGACACCGGTGCTGTGGTAAACCACTCCGGCTCGTGGGCGAACTGGCTCTGCCCTTTCAATACCGCCAGAATACGGATGCCGCGCGCCTTCGCTTCGCTCTCGCGCATCAGTACCAGCGCCGCTGCCCCGTCGGAAATCGAGCTGGCATTGGCCGCAGTAACGGTACCATCCTTGCGGAAAGCCGGACGCAGTTGCGGAATTTTGTCAGGACGGGCGCTACCGGGCCCTTCGTCCACGGACACTTCCACCTCGCCCTTGCGGGAACAGACGGTAACCGGCGTAATTTCGCGCTCGAAAGCACCGCTCTCGATAGCCGCATTGGCGCGCGCCAGTGACTCCAGCGCGAACGCATCCTGCTCCTCGCGGGTAAATGTGTATTTGTCGGCGGTACACTCGGCAAAGTTGCCCATCAGCTGACCGTCATAGGCGTTTTCCAGGCCATCGGTAAACATGTGATCGAGTACTTCACCGTGTCCCAAACGCATACCGGCACGTGCCTTGGGCAGTAGGTAGGGCGCATTGCTCATGCTCTCCATACCGCCAGCAACGACAACTTTCGCGTCTCCTGAGAGCAGTGCGTTGCGGGCCATCATGACGGTTTTCATGCCCGAACCGCACACCTTGTTGACGGTGGTGGTCGGGGTGCCCTCGGGGATACCTGCCCCCAGGGAAGCCTGGCGCGCCGGAGCCTGGCCGAGGCCGGCCGGCAGCACACAACCCATCAATACCTCATCCACATCGGCAGCCGCCACACCGGCGTCCGCGAGCGCGCCGCGGATGGCAACCGCGCCCAGCTCGGGGGCACTCAGACCCGACAGTGCGCCCTGCATCGCGCCCATGGGTGTGCGGGATATTCCTACAATGACCACGGGGTCTGTAACTTGCTCGCTCATGCTGTAATCACTCCAGATTTAACGGCAAACGCCACAAAAAGCTGACCAGCATTGCGGCGACTCGTATTTTCGCGGCAGATTATACCCCATCCCGGGGGGGCTTCGCCTATCCACCTTTCGTTGTATTGTCCATGGTAGTATCAGGCGCAAATTAGGGATAAACCGATCCCCCCGACAAGACTGACCTTTGACAACAGGAAGACTGCACCCATGGAAGTTTCAACCATCGTCTGGCTGGTAATTCTGGCTGCGCTGGCGTTTTACATCATCAGCATTTACAACAAGCTTGTATCCCTCAAGAACCGCTATGAAAACGCGTTTGCCCAGATCGAGGTGCAACTCAAGCGTCGCTACGACCTGATCCCTAACCTGGTGGAATCTGCCAAGGCCTACCTAAAGCACGAGCGGGAGACCCTGGAAGCAGTGATCAGTGCGCGTAACTCGGCGCTGGCCGGCCTGAAAGCCGCCGCCAGTAACCCGGGCTCCGCCGCGGCCATGGCAGACCTCGGCAACGCCGAGGGGGTTCTGGCCAACGCCCTGGGTCGACTGAACGTGGTCATGGAGGCCTATCCGGATCTGAAGGCCAACCAGACCGTTCAGCAAGTAATGGAAGAACTGACCAGCACAGAGAACAAGGTGTCCTTTGCGCGCCAGGCATTCAACGACGGGGTGACCGCATACAACACCTTCCGCCAGAGCTTCCCCCCGGTCTTCTTTGCCGGCTTCTTCGGCCACCGTGAGAACGGCAAGCTGCTGGAATTTGCCGATTCTGAAGTCTTCCAGGCTGCCCCCAAAGTCCAATTCTGACGCGCTGCCATGAACTTTTTTGAATATCAGGACAAAGCCCGGCGCAATTCCACCCTGCTGGTCGCGCTGTTCGCGGCGGCAGTGCTCGGTCTGATCGCCATTACCACCCTGTTTATTGCCGTGCTGACCCACTACTCCCGAGGACAGGGCTCGGCCGCTTCTGTCGGCGCCATGTTGGGCAACCTGGGATGGCACACGGTGGCCGGCATTGCGGTGACCATCGCCGCGATTATTGCCGTGGCGACGGCGTTCCGCCTGCGTCAATTAGCGGCCGGAGGGCGCGCAGTGGCGGAATCCCTGGGGGGAAAGAAGATCAATATTTCCCCCTCAGGCCTCGCGGAACAGCGCGCCCTGAATGTGGTGGAAGAGATGGCGCTCGCATCCGGGACCCCGGTGCCGGATGTCTACATCATCGAAGACGACGCAATCAACGCGTTTGCCGCCGGCTACAAGCCCGCCGATGCCGTGGTCGGACTCACCCGCGGCTGTATTGAACAACTCAACCGGGACGAGTTGCAGGGTGTTGTGGCCCACGAGTTCAGTCATATCTTCAATGGCGACATGCGCCTCAACTTACGCATTGTCGGCCTGCTGCACGGCATCCTGATCATCGGCTTGCTGGGCAGCTGGCTGCTGCGCGGCAGCTACTGGAGCGGCGGACGCGATAATCGGGGGCGCGCGGCCGCCTTGGGCATCGGCGCTGGACTGGTGGTGATCGGGTACACCGGCACCTTTTTCGGCAACCTGATCAAGTCGGCAGTGAGCCGCCAGCGGGAATATCTGGCGGATGCCTCGGCCGTGCAATTCACCCGCAGCAATCAGGGAATCGCCGGTGCGCTGAAAAAAATTGGCAACTACACAGCGGGCTCCAACCTGCACGCCGCAAACGCCAGCGAATTCAGCCACATGTATTTCGCGAGTAGCCTGAAACACTCACTACTTGGGATGTTCGCCACGCACCCGCCACTGGCTGCACGTATCAGCAGACTGGACCCCGGCTGGCAGGGCTGGAGTGCACAGGTACAAGGATCGCAACCGGCTTCGGATCTTACCGAAGCGGCGCGCCCCACCGCTGGCGAGCAGGTATCGCAGCTGCACGAGGCAATACAGGCTCCCCCGATGACCGCGCCTGCCGACACCGGCAATCCGTATCAGGCCCAGTTAGGCCAGGTACTGGAAACCGTCGACAACAATATTGCCTCCCCGTCCGCAGGGCATATGGCCCTGGGACGCGAGCTGCTGTCCCGGGTTCCGGCGGACCTCAAAGCCGCAGCCCATGATCCGTTTGTCGCCCGCGCCCTGGTATACGGCCTGTTGATAGCGCCGGAACAGCAGGCACTACAGCGCGACATCCTGGCCAGCGCAGCGCACCCGGCTGTACTGCGGGAATACACCAAAATTGGACCGGCGCTCAAACAGCTGCCCGTGGATTGCCGACTGCCACTGCTCGACCTGTGCATACCGGCACTCAAGGCACTGGCGCCCCAGCAGTACCAGATCTTCAAACGCAACGTGATCAAGCTGTTGCGTGCGGATGGCAAGATAGAAATCTGGGAATGGGCGCTCTACCGGGTACTGATGCACGGCCTGGAGGGCGCACCGGATTTTCAGCGCAAAGCCGGTAACGGTAGCGCCAAGAGCATCAGCGACGCGCATAGATTTCTCCTGGCCACCATGGCCCACGCGGGTCACGAGGCCTATCTGGATGCCCGCCGCGCCTACGACGCGGGGCAGACACATCTGGGGTTATCGCCCACCACCCTGCCCGCTCGCAGTGACATCACCCTGCAGAGACTGGACAAGGCACTGGCGATCGCCTCGGGTACCGCGCCGCTGAAAAAGCCCGCATTTCTCAAATCCCTCGCCGTAACCCTGGCCCACGACGGTGTGGTTGAAGGCACAGAGGTGGAATTACTTCGGGCAATTGCAGACTGCCTCGATTGCCCCATGCCACCGGTCGCCCTGAACGGCATCACCACCGCCACTGCGCCGACGGCAGATACAACCGCTGCCTGAGCAGCCCCAACCGCAAGATTTGAATTAGTGAAACGCAAGAAGCCGGCGTTAAGCCGGCTTCTTCATGTCTGCGGAAATCTTGATTCTGTCCGCTAGGTGTAGAGATGCTGGTAAACAGGACCAACACCCATGGTCCAAATGATAACTGAGCAAATCATAATGGTGACCAGCCCCACCAGCCCGATGGTAAGCACGGCACTTGCGTACAGAAAAGCACGCTCTTTACTCATATTCATCAGGATCGGTATACCCTCGTACAAAAGGTAAACCGAGTAGATTCCCGCAAGCCCCATCACAGTCACCACCAGCCACAGATGGGGATAGAGCATTACGATCCCCGCCAGCAGCACCGGCGTGGTAATGAAAACCGCCAACGCGGTGCCCTCGTAATGCCGCGTGGGCTCATCGCCCTCGACCCCGTAGGCCTTGGCCATCCAGTTTATAAACTCGCCCACCAGGTAGATCCCGACCAGCAGCGCGATGTAGGTAATCACCGCAAGGCTACCCCCACTGGCAGGGGTGAGCTTGGATACATGGCCGCCGAGCTCGAACCCGACCTGGGTAACGCCGATATACCCCGCAATACAGGGAATCAGCGCCAGAATCGGCACATGGCTGAAGAATACTTGTAGAAACGAGTGCTTATCGGCGCGAATCGCCTGCCACTCTTTGTCCGGGTTGGTAAAAATGCCGATGGTATGGCTTAGTAATCTCACGCGAGTCTCTCCTACGCACTGCTTGATTGCAGTATCGGAAGACCACCGCCAATTCACCAATCGATAACAGGAATAAGGCGTCAACTTTTACGCCAGCAAGCACCGAAGTAGAGCAGGAAAAGAGTTCCGCGACGGGAATCTGCGGGCGCAGACAAAACTCGAGGGCCGAGACAGTGCAAACCCCGGCACTGACCGGGGCGCACAGCCACTGACGGGTAGCGTTACTTGACCACCCGCAGAGAGGGCTTTTTGGATGGCTTTTTGAGCGTGGTTGGCGGGGTCGGCTCCGGCGGTTCCGGCGTTTCTTCCGGTTCGAATACCATACCCTGCCCGTTTTCCCGGGCATAGATGCCAACTACCGCCCCTACCGGCACCTGGATGTCGGTAGGTACACCGCCGAAGCGCGCGTTGAAGCGGATAGCATAGTTGTCCATGGTCAGTCCCATCACCGCGGTTTCAGAGACATTCAGGACAATCTGCCCATCTTCATTCACGTGCTGCTGGGGAACCAGCACACCGTTCATATGGGTGTCCACCAACAGGTACGGGGTGCACTTGTTGTCGGTAATCCACTCATAGAACGCCCGCAACAGATAGGGGCGATTCGGGGTCATCGGCGGCTTATTCAATCAGCACCTCAAGAGCGCATTTCGCGCTCAAATTCGGTCAGACTCTGCTGGAATGCTTCCCGTGCGAACAGGCGATCCATGTAGTCCAACAGCGGCTTGGCCTGTTTGGTCTTGGGCAGCGCGATTTCCAGCTGGTCCAGACGCCACAACAGGGGGGCCATACAGCAGTCCACCAGCGAGAACTCCTCGTTAAAGAAGTACGGCAGGTCGGTAAACATCGGCGCAATGCCCACCAGGCTGTCGCGAAGCTCTTTGCGAGCGGCAGCCACATCTTTGCCGCCGGCGAGGATCTTGTCTACCAGCGGACACCAGTCGCGCTCGATACGATGCATGATCTGACGGCTCTGCGCACGAGCTACCGGGTAAACCGGCAGTAGCGGCGGATGCGGGAAGCGCTCGTCCAGATACTCCATCATCACCTTGGTTTCGAACAGCACCAGATCGCGATCCACCAGGGTGGGCAGAGAGTTGTACGGGTTGAGGTCTGCGAGCTCCGACGGCTTGTCGTCTGGATCTACATCAATGATATCAACGGAAACACCTTTCTCCGCCAGGACGATACGCACCCGGTGGCTAAAGTGACAACGACCATCGGAAAAGAAGGTCATGGAGGAGCGCTTGTTAGTGGGCACACCCATTGTGGAACTACCTCAATCTACCGGCCGGTGTTAATCCGACCTTTTTCAAAACGGAAACCGGGCGGCTGGGCTGAACCGGAAAACCGGCCGCCCACCACCCGGAAAAACTGCTGGCTATCGCTTAGTGGTGAATATCTTTCCAGTATTCGCGATTCAGCAGCCAGGCAAAGATAAAGAACACCAGAATGAACGCCAGCACATAGAAGCCGATACGTTTGCGGGATTCCGCCATAGGTTCCGCAACGTATTCCATGAAGTTCACCAGGTCGTACACCGCCTGATCGTACTCCACGTCGTCCATGGAGCCCTTCACCTTGTTGACCTTCAGGCTACCGCAGTTGGCATCCATGATCGGGTTACCCAACTCATCGCGCACCACCTTGCCGTGATCGCGCTTGGGACCGGGTGCACATTCAGGCAGACCCTGGAGCTCCATCAGCACGTGCGGCATGCCCACATTGGGAAACACCTTGTTGTTCACCCCGGTCGGACGGCTTTCGTCCTTGTAGAAGCTTCGCAGGTAAGTGTAAAGCCATTCAGGAGAGCGTGCGCGTGCAACCAGGGTCAGGTCCGGGGGCGCGGCACCAAACCACACCTTGGAGTCATCCGGGCGCATGGAGATTTCCATCAGGTCGCCGATTTTGTCGTCGCCCAGCACCAGATTCTGCAGCATCAACTCATTCGGGATATCCAGATCGGTAGCGACACGCTCCCAGCGGGAGAAGTTCGCACTGTGACAACCCATGCAGTAGTTGACGAAATACTTGGCGCCGCGCTGCAGGGAGGGTTTGTCAGCCAGATCGATGTTGATGTGGTCCAACTCAACAGAGCTCTCCGCACCTACCGCCTTGATCGGCACAAACGCCAGCAGCGCAACAGTGATAAAGCCACCCACCAACAGAATGAAGGACTTGCTGCCAGACGGACTGGTAACACGAGCCGGCTCCGGATGCACTGCATCGCGGTTGGTCAGCCACGGAAGTACCGCGAAGAAGACTGCAAACAACAGCGATACTGCGCAGACAAACAGGCTCGCTTTCCAGTTGACCAGGGCCATCCACAGGAACATGAAGGCGAAGGCACCGCTGACGATCCAGGACGCCAACCCTTTACGGGTGGTCGGATTGGTCCAGATCGGCATGGTTACAAAGAACGCGAAGTAGAACAGGGTCGCTACCTGCGCCAGGAAATTACGTCCGGGGGTCGGAGACTTCACACCCAGATAGCCCAGGATGATGAACACCGCGGCAAACACCAGCAGCAGGACTTTCGGCAGAATACCCTTGTAGCGGATGGACCTTACCGGGCTCTTGTCGAGCCAGGGCAATACAAACAGGACCGCAATGGCCGCACCCATGGCCACCAGGCCGAGGAACTTGGCAGTCAGCGGACCGATGTCCATGGTCACTGCACGCAGCACAGCGTAGAACGGCGTGAAGTACCATACCGGGGCAATGTGTTCCGGCGTCTTCAGCGGGTTCGCCTCTTCAAAGTTGGCGTATTCGAGGAAGAAACCGCCCATTTCCGGGAAGAAGAACACCACCACACAGAATGCGAACAGGAATACCGCAATACCAACCAGGTCGTGCACGGTGTAGTACGGATGGAAGGCAACGCCGTCCAGCGGCACGCCGTTTTCATCTTTGTTCTTTTTAATCTCGATGCCGTCCGGGTTGTTGGAACCCACTTCGTGCAGCGCCAGGATGTGCAGCACAACCAGCAGCACCAGTACCAGCGGCAGCGCAATCACGTGCAAAGAGAAGAAGCGTGTCAGGGTAATACCGGAGATCAGGTAGTCACCGCGAATCCACTGCACCAGGTCTTCACCGATACCGGGAATAGCGCCAAACAGGGATACGATCACCTGTGCCCCCCAGTAGGACATCTGGCCCCACGGCAGCACGTACCCCATGAAGGCTTCCGCCATCAGGACCAGATAGATACACATGCCGAAGATCCACACCAGCTCACGCGGCGGCTTGTAAGAGCCGTACATCAGGCCGCGGAACATATGCAGGTAGACCACCACGAAAAACGCCGAGGCGCCGGTGGAGTGCAGGTAGCGGATAATCCACCCCATTTCGACATCACGCATGATGTATTCAACGGAGGCGAAGGCCCCTTCCGCGGAAGGGTTGTAGCTCATGACCAGCCAGATACCGGTCAGCAGCTGGTTCACCAGTACCAGCATCGACAGTACGCCGAAGAAGTACCAGAGGTTGAAGTTCTTGGGCGCGTAATACTTGCCCATGTGGGTATCCCACGCGCGGTAGATCGGCAGGCGCTGATCGACCCAATCACCCAATGCGGTTAACCAGTTCATACGGCGCCCTCCTGATCCACACCAATTACGATGACGTCGTCACTTTCATAGGAGTACGGCGGTACATCCAGGTTGGTCGGCGCAGGAACGCCCTTGTACACACGGCCGGCCAAATCGTATTTGGAACCGTGACAGGGGCAGAAGAAACCGCCCATCCACTCGCTGCCACCGAGGTCTGCAGCACCCACTTCCGGGCGGTACATCGGTGCGCAACCCAGGTGGGTACAGAGACCGACCAGAACCAGAGTCTGGGCCTTGATGGCACGATTTTCAGGATCGACGTAAGCAGGCTGATTGGATTCAGCTGACTGGGGATCGCGCAGCAGCGGATCCACTTTGACGAGGTTATCCAGGGACTCCTGGGTCCGGCGCACCACGTACACCGGCTTGCCGCGCCACTCGACGGTGACCATCTGGCCCGGCTCCAGTTTGCTGATATTGTATTTGACTGGCGCGCCGGCGGCTTTTGCCTTGGCGCTCGGATTCCAGGAGGCGACAAAAGGTACAGCGACCCCAACCGCGCCAGCACCACCTACAACTGAGGTGGCAGCGGTCAGAAATCTGCGACGCCCCACATTTACACCGTCATCACTCATGACGTAGTTCTCCCATCACAGCGCCCCGCATAACCTGCATCAACGCAAGCCCGAGGCTGACTGGCCCAAACCCAAAAATTCCGGAAACCTTCTGCGATAAATCTGTCTGGCCAGCATGTGCGGTGACTCAGGGTAACCCGCAAATGGCAGCGACGGTGCAGCCCCAACGGTTCAATACCAGAGAGAACAGAGCACCCGCACAGCGGCAATCGAGCTACCACTGCAAATCAGAGACTTAAATCAGAAACTCCCCTACAACTGGCCCGCTCGCTTGACCATAGAACAAAGTAGCCAAACCCCAAGTGCAAGCGGATAGAAATTCGCGCAATGTTAAAGAAAATGCCAAACCTATACAAGGCGAAACCGGAAGGGAACACCGGCAACCTCGCGGCGAACTGGCGGCATTTTAAACAAACAAGACCTGCAGCACAGTGCGCGGAAAGCCCTGCAGGCAAAAAAAAGCCCGGCATTTGCCGGGCCCAAAAATAAAGTAATTCTCGCTTAACGCTTGGAGAATTGCGGCTTCTTACGCGCTTTGCGCAGACCGACTTTCTTACGTTCAACAGCACGCGCATCGCGAGTCACGTAACCGGCTGCACGCAGCGGCTGACGCAGGGACTCATCGTACTGCATCAGAGCGCGGGTCAGGCCGTGACGGATAGCACCCGCCTGACCGAAGGAACCGCCGCCCTTCACAGTAACATTGATGTCAAATTTTTCGACCATATCGACCATTTCCAGCGGCTGACGCACGATCATGCGCGCCACTTCGCGGCCGAAGTATTCGTCCAGGGTACGACCGTTTACGCTGATTTTGCCTTCACCCTGCTGAATGAATACACGAGCAGTGGAGGTCTTGCGACGGCCGGTACCGTAATATTGAGTTGTTGCCATGAGAATGCTTTCCGTTTAGATCGACAGTTCAATCGGCTGCTGCGCCGCATGAGGATGTTCGCTACCCTTGTACACCTTCAGTTTCTTGAACATGGCGCGACCCAGAGGGCCTTTCGGGAGCATGCCTTTAACCGCACTTTGGATAGTGCGCTCAGGCGCCTTGTCGATCAGCTTCTCAAAGCTGATGGATTTCAGACCACCAGGGTAGCCGGAGTGGCTGTGGTAGATCTTGTCTTTGGCCTTGTTGCCGGTCACGCGGACCTTCTCGGCGTTGATCACAACGATGTAATCGCCGGTGTCCACGTGGGGCGTGTATTCAGGCTTGTGCTTGCCGCGCAGGCGGTGAGCGATCTCGGCGGAAATACGGCCGAGAGTCTTATCCGCAGCGTCAACAATGTACCAGTCGCGAGTTACCGCTTCCGGCTTGGCACTGTAAGTCTTCATGTTATAAAACACCTGTATGTGGCCCCGGAAATGGAGCCGTCCCACGAAAAGAGCGCGAATACTACATAAGCGCTCAGGGCATTTCAAGCCCAAATTTGACCATTATGTGACCAGCGGGAACCGTCAACTCCCGGAGCCCGCTCCACCCTATTCCGGACGGTGGGGCCGCGCCAGATACTCTCGCGACTGCATTTCCTGCAAGCGGCTGATGGTTCGATCAAACTCGAAGCGCAGCTGCCTCCCTCCATATAGGGACTCGATCGGCTCCGCTGCAGACACCACAAGTTTGACGCAGCGGTCATAGAACTCGTCGATCAGATTGATAAAACGGCGCGCCTGACTCTCCATGCGCCCATCCATTTGTGGAACGTTGGCCAGTAGCACTGTGTGAAACTCGCGCGCCAGCTCGATGTAATCATTCTGGGAGCGCGGACCGTCGCACAGTTCGGTGAACTCGAACCAGGCGACGTCGTCGGCAACCCGGTTGGCGACAATCGGACGCCCTTCGATATCCAGCGAAACCCGCTCCCGCACTTCACAACCCTCCACCATCAGACTGGCAAAGGATCGCTTCAGGCTCTCATCAGCCTCTTTGTCCAGCGGGGCGTGGTAGAGCTCCGCCATTTCCAGCGCCCGCAAGCGGTAATCGACCCCGTTGTCCACATTGACAACTTTGGTGTGTTCCAGCAGCAGATCGATGGCCGGCAGGAAGCGGGCACGCTGCAAGCCATCCTTATATAGACCTTCGGGAATAATATTGGAGGTAGCCACCAGGGTAACGCCGCGGTCGAACAGCGCCTGCAACAGATTGGCGAGAATCATTGCATCGGTAATATCGGACACAAAGAACTCATCGAAACACAGCACCCGCGCGCGCTCGGCGATCCGATCCGCAACTTTGTCCAGCGGGTTCTTTTCCCCCGCCAGGGATTTCAGCTGGCGATGGACATCGCGCATAAATCGATGGAAATGCGTGCGCTGCTTGCGCGCAAACGGCAGCGCCTCAAAAAAAGCATCCATCAGGTAGGTTTTGCCGCGCCCCACTCCACCCCAGAAATACAGCCCCTTCTCCGGACGACTGTCGCGTTTCCACAAACGGCGCAGGCGACCGACTACGCCGCTACTCGCCCCCTGAACTGTCAGCAGGCGCTCATACAGATCCTGCAATTCTTCCACTGCCGCGCGCTGAGCCGGGTCCTCGACAAAATCCGGCCGCTGCAGGTCGCGCTGGTAACGCTCCATGGGCGTCAGGTGCGCAGGCTCGTACGGGTGCTGTTCCGTGACCATTTATTCATTCAAACCGTTCGTAGAAACTGGCAACATTGCCGGAAAGGAGGCGGGGTCTCATAACCCCGAAGCCGCTTGAAAGGCCAGATACCGGCCCGATGGCGCGCACTTTACCAAATCCGTCGCGCGTTGGCACAAACCCAAACCGGGCGCGCGCGGGGTAATTGCGTATAATAGGGTCACCGTCATGGATGGCCGGTGCCACTATTTATCTTGAGGAGGAAGTAACGTGCACTCAACTTCGGTTTTAATTCTGGTCGGCGTATTCGGCCTCGCTCTCGGAGCCCTACTGGCCTTTCTGGCCACCCGCAGCCGCCAGAACATCGACCGCACCCAGGAATTGGAACTGCGCCTGAAAGAAGCGAACACCAAGCTGGAAGACTTCCAGCTACAGGTGAACGAACACTTTGACCAGACGGCCCAATTGGTTCACAACCTGACCCAGAGCTACAAAGATGTTCACGAATATCTTGCCAATAGCGCCATGCGCCTTTCCAGTCAGGACATCGGCCGCCAGATGCTGGAGGCCGGCAGCGGCCAGCTGAGCGACAACGACGAAAACCTCAGTGTGCTCCCGCCGCGAGACTGGGCTCCGAAGGAACCGGGTGCCAAAGGCACCCTGTCCGAAGACTACGGACTGGAAAAAGAGGCCCGCGCGCCGTCGCCAGCAGTTACCCCGCCACCCACAGAGGACGCGGTCAACCGCTGAGACACAAGCTCAGGCTGCCCCCCCACAAACGGGCTGCCCAGACTGCAGACACAAAAAAGGCGGGGTGACCCCGCCTTTTTTGTGTCTGCTACCAGCGAATTACAGGCTCTGGTAGTAGTCCATCAGGATCTGGGCCACTTCCGGGCGGGAGAATTCGGGGGGCGGTGCGATACCGTTACCCAGCATCTCGCGCACCTTGGTACCGGACAGCAGGATAAAGTCCTCTTTGGTGTGATCCGGCACATCGCGCATCATCACAACCCGATTCAGCTTCTTCGAGTAGGCGGTGTGGTCGGCACGGAAGATCTCGATCTCCAGCGCGCCCTCAGGCACCTTGTCATCGAAAACGGTCTGGGCATCAAACGCACCGTAGTAGTCACCTACGCCAGCGTGGTCGCGACCAACAATCAGGTGGCTACAACCACAGTTCTGACGGAATACTGCGTGCAGTACCGCTTCGCGCGGACCAGCGTACAGCATGTCAAAACCGTAACCGGTAACCATTACTGTGTTCTTGGGGAAGTAGTCTTCCACCATTTTGCGGATCGCAGCGTCGCGTACGTGTGCGGGGATATCGCCCGGCTTCAGCTGACCCAGCAGCATATGGATGAGCACACCATCTGCCTCTACCGCTTCCAGTGCCATCTTGCACAGTTCTTCGTGAGCGCGATGCATGGGGTTGCGGGTCTGGAAGGCAACAACCTTGCTCCAGCCGTGCTCTACGAATTCATTGCGGATTTCTACCGCAGTGCGGAATGTATCCGGGAAGTCTGCCTGGAAGTAGCTGAAGTTCAGCACTTCGATCGGACCGGAAATCAGCTGGCGACCGGCACCCTTGAAAGTGGCCACACCCGGGTGGGCGTCGTCCAGGGTTCCGAACACGTGCTCGGCCATGGTGTTTATCTGCTCGTCGCTAACGGTTTCAATGGCTTCGACATCCATCACTGCCAGCACCGGGTTGCCCTCTACGTTGGGGTCGCGCAGTGCGATACGTTTGGCGCCGGCGATAGCGGAAGTATCTTCCACCATGTTCACCACCGGTACCGGCCAGAAGAGACCGTCTACGGTACGCAGGGACTCTGCAACACTCAGGGAGTCAGCCAGATTCATGTAGCCGTGCAGCGGGTTAAAGTAACCAGCACCCAGCATCACCGCATTGGCCGCGGCGGCGGAGCTGACCACGATGGACGGCAGGGATTCCGCCTCATGCATCAATTGATGGTGGCGCTCACTGTCGTAAACAAAGCGGGGCTGCAGCTCGACACTGCCGTGTGGGCGAACCAGGGACATTCGGAACTCCTGAGATTGGTTACAGATTATTGGATCGAATTTTTGAGCGCCACATTATACGGATTCCAGCGCTGGCACCAAGCGCCAACAGTGCTGCAGCTTAGAACGCTTGGTGAGGACACCAGAACTCAAAGACGTATAATGGCTCCAAATCAAGGAGTCCCCGTGTCATTACAACGATTCTTGCAAGACTGGGCCATCCCGGCCCTTATCGGTCTCGCAGTAGCCGCAGCGCTACTGCTGCTGTTCCCCCACCTGCGGGGCCAGACCGAGAAATCGCCCGCGGTGGGGAGTTTCCAGGGCCCGGTATCCTATGCCAGCGCGGTCAATCTGGCGGGCCCGGCGGTGGTCAACATATTCACCCGCAAGGCCGTTCCTCAGCGCAGACACCCCCTCTACAACCATCCGCTTTACCGACGCCTGCTGGACAACATGAACCTGCCGCAACAGGAGCGGATGCAGTCCAACCTGGGCTCCGGGGTGATCGTGAATCCGAATGGTTACATTCTGACCAACTACCACGTTGTTTCAGGGGCTGAAGAAATTGCGGTGGTGCTTTCGGACGGCCGCGAGGCACAGGCCAAGCTGGTGGGCTCGGATGCAGACTTCGACCTGGCGGTACTCAAAGTTGAACTGGACGGCCTTACCGCCATTGAAGTCGGCGACCCGGACAACGCCCAGGTGGGTGACGTAGTCCTCGCCATCGGCAACCCCTTCGGCGTAGGGCAGACGGTCACCCAGGGCATTATCAGTGCAACCGGGCGCGACCTCGCGAGCACTGGCACCGGCAGCTATCTACAGAATTTCCTGCAAACCGACGCTGCGGTAAACCCGGGCAATTCAGGCGGTGCACTGGTAGATGCCTACGGAAAACTGCTTGGCATTAACACCTCAATCCTCAACCAGAGTGGCTCGACCGGCGGTATCAGCTTTGCGATTCCCGCCAATATTGCACTCAAGATCATGCAGGACATCATTGAGTTCGGCCGTGTAGTGCCCGGCTGGCTTGGCATCGAGGCCCAGACCCTTTCGCCACAGCTGGCGAGATCATTCAATCTGGCCTCCACCAACGGAGTCATCATCACCGCCACTTACAACCAGGGCCCGGCAGCGCTGGCCGGCCTCAAGCCAGGTGACGTGATCACCCATATCAACGGTGATCCGATCAACGACGGCAAACATGGGGTCGCCGCCATGGCAACCTTGAGACCCGGCGAAGTGGTGACCATTACCTATATTCGCGACCGTGAGGTTCGCACAACCCAGGCCACGGTATCGGAGAAACCGCAGCCGCAAGCCAGGGACTGATCCCGACAGTTACCGGCTCTCCGGCAAACCACAACCAACACCTGAACACGGAAGGGTTTGATCATGCTGAAAACACTGTGGATTCCACTGCTGCTTGCGCTAATGGCCGGAACCGCCAGCGGAGAGACCGACGAACGCGCTGAACTGCAAACCCTGCTCGACCGGTTTCTGACCGGCGCCGCGAGCGACATCCGGGTTCACCAGCGCTTCTGGGCCGACGACCTGATTTACACCAGTTCCAGCGGACAGCGGTTCGGCAAGCAGAAGATCCTCGAAGGTATGCACCCAGCAAAGAGCGAAGCGGAAGAAGGGGAAAAGCCCGAACCAAACAGTGTCCGGTATCGCGCAGAAGAAACCGATATCCGGCTATTCGGTGACATGGCGGTGGTGGCATTCAGACTGATCGCAGACAAATCACCCGCGGATAGCAATGGTGGTGCAAACACACCGGAAAGCGAATACTTCAATACCGGCACCTTCATCAAACGTGACGGCCAGTGGCGCGCCGTCGCCTGGCAGGCAACGAAAATTCCGGCCGCCCCCGCCCCCTGAATCGCACATGGGGTGACAAACAAAAAAGCCGCGGATAGAACCGCGGCTTTAGCACTTACCTGCTTACTTCAGACTGTCAGCGGATAACGGCGATCAATCCTCTTCCGCCACGCGGTATTCCGCAGATCTCGCGTGGGCCTCCAGGCCCTCTCCCCGCGCCAATGTTGAAGCGACACGCCCGAGCGTGCTGGCGCCCTGCGGCGAACAGTAGATGACCGAACTGCGCTTCTGGAAATCGTACACTCCCAGTGGCGAGGAAAAACGAGCGGTGCCGCTGGTGGGCAATACGTGGTTCGGACCCGCACAGTAATCACCCAACGCCTCTGCGGTATAACGGCCGAGGAAGATGGCACCGGCATTGCGGATACCCGGCAGATACTGCTCTGGCTGCTCTACGGAAACCTCCAGGTGCTCCGGAGCAACGCGATTAGCCAGGTCAACGGCTTGCTCGAGGTCCCGGACCCGAATCAGCGCACCGCGATCGGCCAGAGAGCGGCCGGCAATCGCCTCCCGGGAAAGGGTCGGTAACAGCTTTTGCAGTGAAGCTTCCACCGCATCCAGGAACGCCGCGTCCGGACACAACAGAATCGACTGTGCCTGCTCGTCGTGCTCCGCCTGCGACAACAGGTCCATGGCAATCCAGTCGGGATCGGTTTTACCATCACAGATCACCAGGATTTCGGAAGGCCCGGCAATCATATCGATGGCTACCTGACCAAACACCGCGCGCTTGGCCGAAGCGACATAAATATTTCCCGGGCCCACAATCTTGTCCACGCGCGCAACGGTTTCGGTACCGTAAGCCAGCGCGGCAACCGCCTGGGCCCCACCAATGGTAAACACCCGGTCCACCCCTGCGATAGCCGCAGCGGCGAGCACCAGATCGTTCAGCTTATCATCCGGTGCGGGCACCACCATCTGGATTTCATCCACGCCCGCCACTTTTGCCGGAATCGCATTCATCAGCACTGAGGACGGATAGCTGGCCTTACCTCCGGGCACGTAGATACCCACCCGCTCCATGGGGGTAATCTGCTGACCGAGAATAGTGCCGTCGACCTCCTGATACTGCCAGGACGACTGCAGCTGGTGCTCGTGATAATCCCGCACCCGCTTGGCCGCCAGTTCCAGCGACGCGCGACTGTCAGCAGAAATACGCTCCAGTGCAGCGTGTAGCTGGGCCTTATCCAGGCAATAATCCGCAGCGGATTGCAGGCTGCGCCGATCAAAGCGGTTGGTATATTCGATCACAGCCGCATCACCGCGCGTCTTCACCTGGCGCAGGATATCGGCAACGGCAGTCTCTACCTGCTGGTCCGCCACTGACTCCCAGTCGAGGAGACGATCCAGTTCTGCAGAAAACCCGGGATGTCCGGCATCCAGCCGGCGGATGGAAAATTCACTCATAGTCGTTCGGTCGAAGATGCGTTTGCGGAAAAGTCTCAGTCAGCTTTCTGCGCGTTTACCGCCTGCGACAGCTGCTCGATCAGCGCACTGATCGCACTGTATTTCATTTTCATGGAAGCCTTGTTCACGATCAGGCGACTGCTGATATCGGCAATATGATCCCGGGCCTCGAGGCCGTTCGCCTTGAGGGTATTACCCGTGTCCACGATATCCACGATCTCATCCGCGAGATCCATCAGCGGTGCCAGCTCCATCGCGCCGTACAGTTTGATGATATCCGCCTGACGTCCCTGGGCCGCGTAATACTGCTTGGCAGATTGCACAAACTTGGTCGCCACCTTGATACGACCACTGGGCAGCGCAGCCCCCTTGATACCCGCAGTCATCAGGCGACAGCGGGCAATGTTCAGGTCGAGCGGCTCATAGATATTACTGTCGTCATGCTCCAGCAGATTGTCCTTGCCAGCCACACCCATGTCCGCGGCACCGTGCTGTACATAGGTGGGCACGTCCGAGCCACGCAAAATCAGCAGGCGCACATTCTCCTGGTTGGTCGGAAAAATCAGCTTGCGGCTTTTGGAAATATCTTCCAGCGGCTCCAGGCCGGCCGCGGCCAGCAGTGGCAGCGTTTCTTTGAGAATGCGCCCCTTGGTCAGGGCAATGGTGATCTGCATAGCGATTATGATTATCTGATGCGCCCGGCGGGTGCCGGGCCGGAAGAAAGAGGCAAGCCCCCAATTCTCGCGGGAGCTTATCGGCTCAGGGACTGCCGCGCCAATAAAAATCTAGAATAAACCTAGACGGGAAACATATAGCGCCCGAGAAACTGGCGATCAACCGGGGACACGACGGATATTGGCACCCAGCTGCTGCAGCTTCTCCTCGATACACTCGTAGCCGCGGTCAATATGATAAATACGGTCTACGATAGTCGTCCCCTCCGCCACCATACCGGCAATAACCAGGCTGGCGGAAGCACGCAGGTCTGAGGCCATTACCGGGGCACCCGTCAGTTTTTCAACGCCGGTGACAATGGCGGTATTGCCCTCGAGAATAATATTCGCACCCATCCGATTGAGCTCATGCACCTGGATCAGGCGGTTCTCGAAGATGGTTTCGACTACCGTGCCCTTGCCTTCAGCCACCGCATTCATGGCGGTAAACTGGGACTGCATATCGGTTGGGAACGCCGGATAAGGCGCGGTGCGGAAGCTGACCGCCTTGGGGCGATTCCCCTTCATATCAAGCTCGATCCAGTTATCGCCGATGCTGATATTGGCTCCAGCCTCCTCGAATTTCACCAGCACCGCATCAAGAATATCCGCACGGGTGTGGGTAAGACGCACCTTGCCACGCGCAGCCGCGGCAGCGGCCAGGAAGGTCCCGGTCTCAATCCGGTCAGGCATGACAGTGTAGGAACAGGGGGCAAGACGCGACACCCCGTGCACACGAATGGTATCGGTGCCCGCACCCTCGATCTGCGCGCCCATGGCCATCAGGAATTCTGCCAGATCGACAATTTCAGGTTCCCGTGCGGCGTTGTGTAGCACCGAGGTACCCTCAGCCAGGGCTGCCGCCATCAGCAGGTTTTCGGTACCGCCGACAGTGACCTTCTCCATCACAATATTGGCGCCCTTCAGGCGACCATTACTGCGCGCGCGGATGAAGCCTTCATCGATGGTGATTTCGGCCCCCATGGCTTCGAGGCCCTTGAGATGGATATCCACGGGACGACTCCCAATGGCACAACCACCGGGGAACGAGACATTGGCAACCCCGTGACGGGCCAGCAGCGGTCCCAGCACCAGGATTGAGGCGCGCATGGTTTTCACCAGCTCGTAGGGCGCAGTCAGGTCATTGACCGAGCGCGGGTCAATTTCCACACCCAGCTTTTCGTCAATCGTGATTTCAGTTCCCATGCACCGCAACAGGGTGATCATGGTGGTGATATCGTTGAGGTGCGGGAGATTGTGAATCTGCACCGGCCCATCGGCCAACAGCGTTGCTGCCAGAATCGGCAACGCAGAGTTCTTGGCCCCGGAAATCTTTAGCGTTCCGGAAATGGGGCTGCCCCCTTCGATAATCAGCTTGTCCATTCGATCTGGTTTCCCATTGCGGAGCAAAAAACTGGACACAAGCCTAGTTTGTGTCCGGACTACATTTATTCGCCGGCTTCTTCGGGCGTAAGGGTTTTCATCTGCACGGCGTGCAGGGTGCCATCGGCGATCTTTTCGGACAGCGCTCCGTACACTAGCTGCTGCTTTTTGAGGCGGCTAAGGCCATTGAACACCTCGCTGATAACCGTCAATTGAAGGTGGCTGCCCTCAAAGGACACTTCAACCTGGCTTCCGGGAATTTGCCCTTCAATCAAGGCTTTGATCTGATCTGGTTGCATAGATGGGGCTTACAGTCGTGTTAAAAACGCGCAAGTGTACTGGAATAAGCAACCCGGCGCAGCCGTGATTCTCGCGACTGCGCCGGGTCCTTACGCACTCTCACGCATCCGGGCTCATCAGCCCACTTTGTCCGCCGCCGACCAGCTGGCGATGACCCTGTCGATATCGCCGCCGTTGGTCTGCATGGCCTGAGCGAACTGGCCGCGGAAGGTTTTACCGAGGTTGACGCCATTCAGAATCACGTTGATCAGCTTCCACTGCCCGCTGCGATTGCGAACGAGGGTATAAGAGACCTTGGTAACACCCTCTTTACTGCGCACTTCCTGCAGCACATTGACCCGATTACCGCTCGGGGCAGAACCCGGATTCAGCACCTTCACATCCATAGTGCCAAAGGTGGCAACACCTCGGGCAAACGTCGCTACCAGGTCGCGGCGGAAAGCACTGGCAAACTTAGCGCGCTGGGCCGGGGTCGCCTGCTTGGCGTACTTGCCCATTACTCCGCGGGCGATAAAGTCGAAGTCCACCACCGGCGCCAATACCCGATCAACCGCGGAGTAGTAGCCTTGCGGGTTAGAATTGACCTTTTTACCCTCGCTTCGGATTACTCCAAGCAACTCGTTTGAGACCCCTTCGATCACGGTGTACGGGTTCTGCGCCGCTGAGGCAAAAGGTGCCACGCAACACAGCAAGAAAACGGATAACAGTGCCCAAACGCGGGCTGTAATCCGCTGATCAGATTTCCGGACTTGGATGGTCATGGCGGGCGTTCTCACAGAATATCTCCCATTGGCAATTCGTCCCTTGGATGCTCACCACAAGAAAAAGTGTCGTGGCGATGCCGATATTTTTCGCTGGTGTGCTGGAGAGACCGATTTTCCGTTCGGTCTTTCTCGGTAGCTGACAATAGCGGCGGCAAACTATACCATGGCGGCGCTTCGGACAAGCGGCACTGGGTCACTTTCGCCGTGCTGACCGCGGTCACGCTCCCCGGCCCACGAAACTCTGGCACGACGGCTCCTGCCGGGTTCAGCCGGCAGGCCGAGCGGTCAGGCCAGTACAGAATCCCATCAGCGCTTACCGAGTCTAGCTGCGCAACGACATTTGCGGCGCGACCGACATTAAAAGGTTAGCACGTCAGCCTGCGGGGCTGCGGTACCGCAATCCGATGCGCCGAACCGACAACGCTTCTCTAAACTGATACTAGATTTTGTGCAGGTCCACTTTTCACGGCCTCCGCACCTTGGAACCCAGAAGAGCATTACTATGGGAAAAGAACTAATAATTGAGGCGGGACGCCGCACCATCTCCATGGAAGCCGTTGCAGTAGCAGCGTTGGAGCAACGAATCGGCAACGGATTCCAAAAGGCCTGTGAACTGATCCTTGCTTGCAAGGGCCGCGTGATCGTATCCGGTATGGGCAAGTCCGGCCATATTGGCCGCAAGATTGCCGCCACTCTCGCGAGCACCGGCACCCCCAGTTTCTTTGTCCACCCGGGTGAGGCCAGCCATGGCGACCTGGGCATGATCACCCGTCAGGACCTGGTCATAGCCATCTCTAACTCTGGCACCTCCGCAGAGGTACTCACCCTGCTGCCCCTGCTCAAGCGCCTAGGCATTCCCATGATCAGCATGACCGGCAAGCCGGACTCACCGCTGGCACAATCCGCCGATGTAAACCTCGACATCGCCGTCGATACCGAGGCCTGCCCGCTCAATCTGGCACCCACCTCCTCAACTACCGTCACCCTTGTGATGGGTGATGCACTCGCGGTGGCGCTGCTCGAAGCGCGTGGCTTTACCGCCGAGGACTTCGCGTTTTCCCACCCGGGAGGCGCACTGGGTCGCCAGCTGCTTTTGAAGGTGGAAGATGTTATGCACGCCGGCGACGAATTACCCCAGGTAGCGCCGGAAACACCACTTTCCACCGCACTGCTGGAGATGACAAGCAAGGGCTTTGGTATGACAACTGTAGTCGACAAGGGCGGACACCTGCTGGGCGTATTTACTGACGGCGACCTGCGCCGAGTGATCGACCAGAAGCAGGAGCTGGATAGTGCCACCATGGATCAAGTGATGAGCCGCCGCCCCAAAACGGTCAGCGCCCACACCCTCGCCGCAGAGGCACTGCGCATCATGGAAGACAGCAAGATCACCGCACTGGTGGTCGAGGATCCCGAACACCACCCCATCGGGCTCCTGCATATGCACGATATTTTACGCGCCGGGGTCATCTGACCCACCTGTCGCCCCCCACACCTGGGCGCACAGACACCCGCTTACAAAAATTTATAGATAGAAGGCCCCCCGTGAACCAGCAGCAACTGCACACAGAACAGGACATCCGCAACAAACTGAGCCAGGTACGCCACCTGATCCTTGATGTGGACGGCGTTCTTACCGATGGCCGCCTGTATTTCGACAACCACGGTAATGAGCTGAAAACCTTCCACACCTTGGACGGCCACGGTATCAAGATGCTGCAGCAATCCGGTGTCGCGGTGGCGATTATTACCGGCCGGCGCAGCTCCCTGGTGGAAAAGCGCGCGCACGACCTGGGCATCACGCGCCTGATCCAGGGGCGGGAAGACAAGTACACCGCGTTTCTGGAGCTGTTCGCAAACGAACCTTACGATATGCAGCACATTGCCTATATGGGCGACGACTATCCGGACCTGCAACTGATGACGCGGGTTGGCTGCCCGATTGCGGTTCCCGATGCGGCACCACCGGTACGCGAGCGCGCACTGTTTGTTACCGAGCGGAGCGGCGGAATGGGCGCGGTTCGCGAAGTGTGCGACCGGATAATGCACGCGCAGGACACCTTCAATGCCGCCCTGGCACCTTATCTCGCCGATGACGGAAGGTAACCTTTAGCGCCATCGCCTGAACCAACAGGCCACTGCGAAGACTAAATGAGCGGCCATCTGTGAATGACCGCCCACTCAAGGAAACGAAAACCGAATGCGCACCTGGTTCCCTCTGGTCATTGTTGTCACCCTCATCTCCCTGGGGTTGTGGTTTACTGAAAGCCCGCCCGAGCAGTTGATGGGCAAGCGCCCCACCCAGCAGGAACACAATAAAGCCGCAGATCTCATCATCCGGGATGCACGCACGCGCCACTTCAGCACGGAGGGCACGCTCGCCTATGAAGTGGATGCCAAGCGCGTGACATTTTTCCAGTTCGCCCGCCGCGATCGTGCAGACCTCACCGAACCGCGCATGATGTTCTATCAAGGAGAGGATTCCCGCTGGCGCACTGAATCCCGATCCGGAGTGGCCTTTAACAACGGCCAGCGTGTGGTTCTGCGCGGCGATGTCACGATCCGGGAGCTACCGGAGCCGGGCATCACCCTGCGCACTCCGAATATTGTGATCAAGCCACGCGAAGAATTCGCCGAAACGAATAAACGCGTTACCATTACCGACGGTCCGAATCGCACCACAGGCAAAGGCCTGCGCGCCGACCTGAAAAAAGACAAAGTAGAAATCCTGTCTGACGTGGAAAGCAGCTATGAAGCCCAATGACTCGATCCACCCACCGGCGCGCAGCATCGTCCGCGCAGCCTGTGCAACCTTCCTCGCCACGCTGCTGTTCGCTGCCAATAGCCACGCTCTGCCCAATGACCGGGAGCAGCCGGTCAAGGTTTCCGCCGACAAACTGGAAGCCAATCGCAGCAAGAATCTCTCGGTGTACAGCGGCAACGTGGTGATCAGCCAGGGCTCCCTGCAGATTCGCGCCGATCGCGTAGAGGTACACGGCAACACCAAAGGTGAAATCAACAAGGTGGTTGCCACCGGCAAGCCTGCGCACTTTCAGCAGCAGGTAGAGGAAAGCGCCACCCCGGTCAAGGCGCGCGCCAAACGTATCGAATTCCTGGTCAGCAGCGATGCCCTACAGCTCACCGGGGAAGCGTTTGTCGACCGCGATGGCAACACCCTGTCTGCCGAGCGTATTGATTACGACCTCAACAGTGAGCAGATGCAGGCCCAGGGACAATCAGAGCAGAAGCGGGTAGAGATGATCTGGAAGCCGGAATCCAAACCGGCACAGAACGACCAGTAAGCGGCGCCCGACCAACACACAATATTTAACAAGTGGGCTGCCCGCAGCGGCCCTACAGATACCGGATTGCAACATGCCGACGCTCAAAGCGTTACATCTCGCCAAGCAGTACAAGAAACGCAAAGTCGTTCAGGACGTTTCCGTGAGCGTATCCAGCGGCCAGGTAGTCGGCCTCCTTGGCCCCAACGGCGCCGGTAAGACCACCTGCTTCTACATGATCGCTGGTCTGCTCCAGGCAGATGCCGGACAGGTAATGATCGATAGTGAAGACATTACCGGCTATTCGATGCACGGCCGCGCGCGCAAGGGTATCGGCTACCTGCCCCAGGAAGCATCGGTATTCCGCCGCCTGTCGGTGGCGGACAATATCCTCGCCATCCTGGAGACACGCAAGGACCTGAACCGCAGTCAGCGCCAGGCGCAGCTGGAGGCACTGCTGGAAGAGTTCCATATCACCCACATCCGCGACAGCCTGGGCATGGCCCTGTCCGGTGGCGAGCGCCGGCGGGTCGAGATTGCGCGCGCCCTGGCCACCAATCCCGCCTTTGTCCTGCTCGACGAGCCATTTGCCGGGGTAGACCCCATCTCGGTCAACGATATCCAGCAGATCATCCGCCACCTGAGGGATCGCGGCATCGGCGTACTGATCACCGATCACAACGTGCGCGAGACCCTGGATATCTGCGAGACCGCCTACATCGTCAGCGAAGGGCATATTATCGCCTCAGGCAACCCCAAAGACGTCGCCCAGAACAAGCAGGTAAAAGACGTGTATCTGGGACACGAGTTCACCATTTGACCGAAACACGGGGGATCCATCTGCTCAATCCCCCGCATTCCTAGACGGCCATCACAAATAATACCGGCGCATCCAAAAGCAAAAGTCGTTTCGGCACGCTTATTGCTTAACCTGCCTCTTGTGTTCCGATTTGCCCCGGGGTAGTCTGCAGGAAATGAGCTTTACGCCGCCGTAACAGATACAGATTCTGTACAGCGCACTAACGCCAGATAATTCTGCCGGCACACCCCTTTATGAAGCAGTCACTCCAGTTAAAACTCGGTACCCAGCTGACGATGACGCCGCAGCTGCAGCAGGCCATTCGCCTCTTGCAGCTGTCCACCCTGGACCTGCAACAGGAAATCCAGTCGGCGCTCGACAGCAATCCGCTACTGGAATCGGACTTTGATGAGCACGCTGGCGAAACCCACCAGGATCAGAACACCCCTGCCAGCTCCGAAGGCCAGGAGCGCGAAGCTGCCGAGCGCGAGAGCGCCCGCGAGGCGCAGAACGACTCCACTGCCGACGGCGACTGGAATAGCGAAATTCCGGATGACCTGCCCGTCGACACCCGCTGGGATGACATTTACACCAGCGGCAGCTACACCGGCGGCGAAGGGGAAGACTTCGCCCTGGAGCAGCGCAATGCGGTATCTGAGAGTCTGCAGGATCACCTGCTGTGGCAGCTCAACCTCACCCCGCTGACCGATGGCGACAAGCTCATTGGCGAGTCGCTGATTGACGCCATTGCCCCCAACGGCTTTCTCGATTCAGACCTGGACGAAATGGCCGCGTCCCTCGAAGTCGAAATCGAAGAGGTACTCGCGGTCCTGAAGACCATCCAGCAGTTCGAGCCGGTAGGCTGCGGCGCGCGCGACCTGCGCGAGAGCCTGCTACTGCAACTGCGCCAGCAACCAGTGGAAACGCCGTGGCTGCCCCAGGCACTGATCGTGGTGGATCAACACCTGGACCTGCTGGGGAAGCGCGACTTCCGCCAGTTGAGCCGCCGCACCCGCCTCAGTGAGTCACAGCTGGGCGAGGTCATGCGCCTGATCCAGACCCTCACCCCCTACCCCGGCGAAGCTTTTGGCGGCGAGGAGCCCCAGTATGTGGTGCCGGACGTTATCGTGAGCCGCAAGCAGCAGCGCTGGGTGGTGGAACTCAACCCGGAGACCACCCCCAAGCTGCGCATCAACGACGCCTACGCATCGCTGATCAAGCGCGCCGACAACTCCAGCGAGAACAACTACCTGCGCGACAACCTGCAGGAAGCGCGCTGGTTCCTGAAGAGCCTGCAGAGCCGCCACGAGACCCTGCTCAAGGTCGCCAGCTGTATCGTGGAGAAGCAGCAGGGCTTTTTCGAGCAGGGGCCGGAAGCCATGAAGCCCATGGTGCTGGCAAACATCGCCGAAACCATCGGCATGCACGAATCCACCATCTCCCGGGTGACCACCCAGAAATACATGCTCACCCCGCGCGGTGTATTTGAACTCAAATACTTCTTCTCCAGCCATGTCAGCACCGACTCCGGTGAGGACGCGTCCTCCACCGCCATCCGCGCGCTGATCCGCAAGCTGATCGACGCCGAACAGCCACGCAAGCCCCTGTCGGACAACAAGATCACCCAGGAGCTGGATTCGCAAGGAATCAAGGTGGCTCGCCGCACCGTGGCGAAATACCGGGAATCCATGGGCATCCCCTCCTCCAGCGAGCGAAAACGACTGGTCTGACCATTCGGGTCACTGAACAGGGGCGCGGCAACCCTCCCGCGATCATTTTCTGCGCGACCAATGCATGGACATTGAGTGTATCCTTCCATTCTGGCGCACTTCCTAGTAGGGTTGCCGCCCTGTGCGGGGGTGCTGCCGGATTGTGTTGCACCCGATGAGGAGAAATCCATGCAGATCAATATCAGTGGCCATCATGTTGACGTAACTCCGGCCATTCGCGATTACTGCCTGACCAAACTGGACAAGCTCTCCCGCCACCACGACCTGATCACCAATACGCAGGTCATACTTTCCGTCGACAAACTCATCCAGAAAGCCGAGGCGCGGGTTCACGTGAACGGCAAGGATGTTTTTGCAGATTCGGAATCGGAAGATATGTACGCGGCGATTGACTCTCTCGCCGACAAACTCGACCGGCAGCTGCTGAAACACAAAGAAAAGTTACGCAGTCACCGCTAGTCGTAACACAACCAGGTTACCGGCTGGCCTGTACCGCTAGATCATCAGTAAGTTATGACATTGGACGCACTACTCTCTCCCCGCCTGAGCCTTTGCCACCTGGCGGGGAGTAGCAAGAAAAAGCTGTTACTCAACATCGCCCAAGCGATTTCAGAACAATACCCCGACCTGGATTCCGATACCGTTTTCAACCAGCTGGTAGCCAGGGAGCGCCTTGGCTCCACCGGTATTGGTGAAGGTGTCGCCATCCCGCACTGCCGCCTCCCCGGCTGCGAAAAGCCCATCGGCGTGCTGTGCACCACCTCCCCAGCGGTAGACTTTGATGCCATCGACCGCCAGCCTGTCGACCTGCTGTTTGCCCTGCTGGTGCCGGAGAACTCGGAGCAGGAGCACCTCGAGACCCTGGCAGAGATCGCCGCGCTATTCAGCGACAGTCGGGTGCGCGAAAAACTGCGCGAAGCCGACACCAGCGACGAGCTGTACGCACTGGCAATCAACAGCGCCGCCGCGGCATAATAGCCAACGCACACATCCGGCTACCCTCCGTCGCCGGATGACCAGCCCAAGTTAGCCATTCCGGTCGCGCAATAGCGCCCGGAATCAGCAAGGAGTGCTTGTTCCATGCGCCTGGTCATAATCAGCGGCCGCTCCGGCTCCGGTAAAAGCTCCGCTCTGCAACTGCTGGAAGATGTGGGCTTCAACTGCATCGACAACCTGCCCGCAAGCCTGCTGCCGGAACTGATCCGCCGGGTCGCGGAACAGCCCCCGCAGGAAAACACCCAGCTGGCACTCGGCATCGATGCGCGCAATTTGTGGCACGACGTACGTCAGGCGCCCAAGGTCATCAACGACCTGCGCGAAAGCGGTATCGACTGCGACGTCATCTATCTGGATGCACGCTCACCGACGCTGGTACAGCGCTTCAGTGAAACCCGCCGCAAACACCCCCTGAGCGATAGCCGCACCCACTTGCTGGAGGCGCTCAACCATGAAAAAGAGCTGCTCGCGCCCCTCGCATCCATGGCCGATCTGGTTATCGACACCAGCAGCCTCAGCCTGCACCAACTACGGGATCAGGTGAAATCCCGCGTGGTGGGCAAGGACTCCCCCGGCATGGCGATCTTGTTCCAGTCATTCGGTTTCAAACACGGTGTGCCGGTGGATGCGGACCTGGTTTTCGATCTGCGCTGCCTGCCCAACCCCTACTGGGTTGCCGAGTTGCGCGACAAGACGGGCCAGGATCCCGAGGTGGCCGATTTCCTGCGCTCGCATCAGGAAACCGAAGACATGCAGCGCGATATCACCAGCTTCCTCGAGCGCTGGCTTCCCTCATATCAACAGAGCAATCGCAGCTACACCTCAGTCTCTATCGGCTGTACCGGCGGTCGCCATCGATCCGTGTATATGGTCGAGCAGCTGGCCAAAACCTTTGCCAGCCAATTTGAGAACATCCAGATTCGCCATCGCGAACAACAGAAGAAGTAACGAGCCCTGCTCCCCGGAAGAAAACCGTCCATGCAAAAGAGCCGTATCACCATCATCAACAAACTCGGGCTACACGCCCGCGCCGCCAGCAAGTTTGCACAGACCAGCGCGCGCTTCTCTTCCGAAGTCAAAGTGCACTGCCAGGGCAAGGCCGTCGATGGCAAGAGTGTGATGGCGCTGATGCTACTGGCCGCGGGCAAGGGCGTGGAACTTGAGCTCGAGGTTTGCGGCCGCGATGAAGACCTCGCACACGAAACTATTTGCGCGCTGATCAACGACCGGTTTGGCGAAGGGGAATAAGGACAGGTAGCCACTCTCCAACGCTCAACCGGTATAATACCGCCACTCAAAGTGCTCGCAGACAGCAGGTAACTCTGTGCCCAACCCCGCCAATGCCGACTTCAAATTCCGCGCCCAGAACCAGCTCGGCGAGCTGTATGCTGCGCTGGATAGCGGCACCGGGCGCGAAGTGCAGCGCATGCTGCACTCCCTGTCCCCACAGAGCATTGCGCAACTGCTGGAAAGTTCACCGCCGCGTATTCGCCAGGTTCTTTGGAAGCTGATCGATCGCGAAGTGGAAGGCGAGGTCCTGCAGGAACTCACCGATGACGTTCAGAGCCAGATTCTCGCCACCATGGACACCGAAGAGATGGTGGCCATCATGGAGGGCCTGGACGCGGACGATGTGGCCGATATTCTCCAGCAGCTGCCCGACCGGGTGATGGGGGAAGTGCTCTCTGCGATGAGCGAGCACGACCGCCAGCGCGTGGAAAGCGTTCTCGCCTACGACGAGGAAACCGCCGGCGGCCTGATGGATACGGACATCGTGTCCGTGCGCCCAAATCTGCACCTGGACGTGGTCCTGCGCTACCTGCGGCGCCATGAACAGCTTCCGGAATCCACTGACAACCTTTTTGTGGTCAATCGCAAGGGCCGCTTTATCGGCCTCCTGCCGTTAACAAAACTGCTCACCACTGATCCCTCCGTCACCGTGCGCGAGGTGATGATCACCGACGTGGAGCCGATTCCCGCGCATATGCCGGACGACGAAGTTGCCCAGCTGTTTGCCAAATACGACTGGATTACCGCGCCGGTAGTAGACGAAGACAAGCGCCTGCTGGGGCGCATCACCATCGACGATGTGGTCGACGTTATTCGCGAAGATGCCGATCACTCGCTGATGAGTCTGGCCGGCCTGGACGAGGAAGAAGACACCTTTGCCCCGGTAATCCGCACCGCACCGCGCCGCGCCGTGTGGCTGGGGATCAACCTGCTGACCGCCCTGCTTGCCTCCTGGGTCATCAACCTGTTCCAGGGCACCATTGACAAGGTGGTCGCCCTGGCGGTGCTGATGCCTATTGTGGCCAGCATGGGCGGTGTGGCCGGCAGCCAGACACTGACGGTAGTGATACGCGGTATGGCCCTGGGACAGGTCGGGCGCAGTAACCTGAGCTGGCTGCTCTCCCGTGAGCTTGGCTCCGGGGCACTGAACGCGATTCTCTGGTCTGCCGTCATGGGCGGTATCGCTGCGCTGTGGTTTGGGGATACCCGCATTGCCCTGATTATCATTGCGGCCATGGTCATCAATCTGGTTACCGCCGCATTTGCCGGTGCCATACTGCCGGTCGCCCTGCGCGCCATGCGAATCGACCCGGCGCTGGCCGGCGGCGTCGCCCTGACCACGGTGACCGACGTAGTAGGCTTTTTGTCATTTCTTGGTCTCGCCACCATCTTCTTTGCCTGACACAGGCTTGCGAACTAACTTTTCAGAGACATTACATGCACAACTCCGACGATTTCGAAGAATTTGAAGACGACCTGCCGAAGAGCAAGACCCAGGTCAAAGAAGAGATGCACGCGCTCCAGGAATTGGGCAAGCGGCTGACCGAGCTGAATGCGGCGAAACTGGCCGAAGTACCCATGGATCCGGACCTGACCGAAGCCATCGAAACCATGCACCGGATCAAATCCCGCGAAGCGCGACGCAGGCAGCTGCAGTACATCGGCAAGCTGATGCGCAAGGCGGATGTGGAGGCCATCGAGGCAGTGCTGGAAAAGCACAAGGAGCAGGATCACCTGCACCTGCGCTTTGACCGCATGGCGGAGGAGTGGCGGGAACGCTTGCTTACACAGGGTAAAGAGGCCCAGAGCGCATTCTTTGACGCCTTCCCCGGTGCCGACCATCAACAACTGCGCACACTGGTTCGTGAAGCCAACAAGGAAATCGCCAACAAAAAGGCGCCGACAAACCAGCGAAAATTATTCCGCTACTTGCGTGATTTTTTTATGCAGGACAGTTGAGCACGCTACTGTGAACCCTGATCAGTGAGAGCCTCGGTCAGCTCGGTGCGTACGATTTTTATCACCGCTGGATTCTGCGGAACCCAGCGGTGCAGGCTAACCGGTACCTGGTAAGTATTCCCCACAGGGAGGCGGGAACTGGTGTGGGGCACGATGGTAGCGTCATAAGGCGTCCAGATGGATACCGGGGCAACCCCCTCAAGCACTTCCGTATCCCGATTCAGGTTATCGAGAAACTCACTGCCGATACGCAACTGACGCCCACCTTTGTACGGCAGCAGATGCGCCCACAGACTGCCAAAATGGGGGCTGGAGAGCGCAATAAATTTGTGTACCTTTTCCGCACCGCCCATTCTCTGCAGATAGTAGCGTGCCACGATTCCACCCATGCTGAACCCCACCAGCGCGCATGTCTCCCCGTTGCCACTAACCTCCTCCACCAGGTCTCGCAACTGTCTGGCCATGGGCTCCATTCCATACCAGCCGCTGTTGGCTTTCAGATTGATTGTGCGTGCGGTAAATCCCGCCTCTCCCAGAGCGCGCTGCATCCGCAACATTGACTTGCCCCGGTCAAAGATTCCGGGAATCAGAATCGCAACACGGCTTTTCTGCATCATCCACTGCTCGGGTTAATCCGGTTCGGCTATTCAATAAGATTAGAAGGCAACAAGGCAGGCGGGAAACAAATCGGGCCCGGGGATTGAATCCGCGGGCCCGAAAAATCGACAAGTCAAACCTGACCGCAGTCAGTTTGCGCAATCAGCTGGTACACGCCTCAGCCACGTTCACCGGCTTTCCCGGCTGGGCTACCTCCGCCGGTTTCGGCAGAGGCTTGATCAGCACCAGTAACAACGGCAGCAGAGTCAGGGATCCCAGCAGTGCAGCGGACATGGCCAGCGCCGTCAGCAGGCCAAAGTAGATCGAAGGCACAAACTTGGACAGCGCCAGAATCGAGAACCCGGCAATGATGGTGATTGCGGTATAGAACATGGCGCGGCCAATGGTTGCGTGACTACGGTGCATGGTCGCGACGTAATCGCCATCTTTCGCAAACTCCTCACGGAAACGGTACAGGTAGTGAATCGCGTGATCCACGCCGATACCCACGGTGATCGCGGCAATGGTAATGGTCATCATATCCAGCGGAATATTCGCCAGCCCCATACCACCCAGCACCACACAAGCCGCCAGCATATTCGGCACCAGCGCTATTACCGCCAGCCACAGTGAGCGAAACAACACCAGGAACATCAGCAGGATGCCGGCAAACACCGCACCCAGGGTCAGAATCTGGGACTTGAACAGGCTCTGCAACATATTGTTGTACAGCACCAGCATGCCGGTCTGGCGAATATCCTCCGCGGCGATGCCCATGTCATTTTCCGCAAAAGCGTAAATACGGCGGATCAACTCATCCCGGCTCAGGTCCGGATCGGATTCAATCACCCGCATGGTAATCCGCGCCTGCTGCTGTTGCGGAGACCAGTACGGAGAGACCAGTACCTGATTGATCTCCTCTGGCAGGCTCTGGCGCGCCACGGCCAGCTCGAAATCATTCAGACCACCATCGTTCAGATCCTGCGCCACCTTGTACAGGGTGGCGAGCGATTGCACCTTGCCGATTTCCGGCTGCGCCTCAAGGAAGTCGTGCAGCTGTTCAATCTGGTTCAGGCCAGCTACGGTAAACCAGTAGGCATCCGGGGCCTGACTTTCACTGCTACCGGCAAAAGGATCATCTGCCGCGAACGGGTCTTCCGCAGCAAACGGGTCGGCCTCATCCGCAGTCGCTTCGTCACCGCCAAAGTCTGTAGCGAACGGGTCCTCCTCCCCTTCACTCTCCCCCTCAAATGCCGGCGCTGACTGCTCAGGCTTGTTCAGTACCACATCGAGATTGATGGTGCCGCCGAGCCGCTGGTCGATGACCAGCATGCCCTGGTGGATTTCCGTGGAATCATCGAAGTAATCGATAAAACGGTTTTCCACTTTCAGGCGGCTGATACCCACGGCACTGATCACTGCCGCGATCACCGCCACCCCCAGCACCACGGCCTTGTGGTTATCTGCAAAGCGGGAGAACACCTGGGTGAACGCGTGGGAATTGTCACGGCCCTGCCCCGCATCCCGCTTCTTGAGCAGCATCAGGCTCGCGGGAAGAATCAGGAATGAAAGCACCAGCGCCATGGTCACGCCGATACTCATCATCCAGCCAAAGTCGATCACCGGGCGAATACCACTGACCACCAGCGAGATGAAAGCCACCATGGTGGTGAGACCGGTATAGAGACACGGCTTGGCCATGAACGCGACGGTCGCGGAAGCCAGCTGGAAGCGATCCCATTCCGGGTATTGCGCGAAGTACTCGCGGTAACGCACTGCAAGGTGGATGGTGATGGCGAGGGTAATAATCAGCAGCAGGGCCAGGAAATTGGCGGAAATGACCGTCAACCGCCAGTCCAGCCAGGACAGCAGGCCCAGCATCATCACAGCCGTGGTCACACAGGTAACCAGGGGCAACAGAACCCAGCGCGGCTGACGGAAGATCAGCAACAGGGTGATCACGATAAACGCCAGGATACCCGCGCCAAATACCACCAAGTCACTCTCGATAAACGCAATCATGTCCGAGGTGATCATGGTCAGACCACCCAGGAACAGCTCTGCGCTGCCGTCGTACTGGGCGAGGATTGCACGAACTTCTTTTACCCGGTCCCGGGCCGCCGCTTCCTGGGCGGTGCGGTGTTGCAGGTACTCTGCGCTCACCACTTCCAGCCGCTGAACCTCAGCCTCGCTCAGCCCCTCGGTATTGCGCTGGCGACGCAATGCATCCCGCTCGCGTACCAGGTCCAGGCCCTTTTTGTCGAGGTCGAGGTTGAGCATCATGGCGGTGGTCTCGCCATCGGCGCTCAGGATCAGATCCTTGTAGATGGGACTTTCCAGAAACTCCTTGCGCGCGAGTTCCCGGTCGACGCCGGGGGACGACAGGGTACGGATACCATCCGCCACATCGGAAATCGAAAGTTTGGGGCTGTACAGCAGCGGCACGTTCAGGACCGACTGTACGCCGGAGACGCCCTGCACCATTGCCAGCTCGTCCTGCAGACGGCGCATGGTGGCCAGGGATTCATCGCTGAACAGGTCGCCCTCCTTGTAGCGATAGGTCACCACCAGGAAGTCACCGGAGTTGTAGCGCTCGGAAATTTCGCGGAAGAAATCCAGCGAATCATCGGTCTCCAGGGTCAGGGAGTCCGCGGACGCATCCAGTTTGAATCGCGGCAGACCCGCGGCGGCGGCGATGGTGAGCAGTGCCACCAACGCCAGCACGGTTTTCGGGTGTCCGAGTACCAGTTTCTCGTACCAGGTCTTCAAGCCCAACAGCATAATCAATTCGCTATATTCGTAATCGGGATGTACATCTTGCGGCGTTGCACTTTCGTACACGCCAGTCTTCTGCCCGGGGTTCTACTTATCCACGTGGCCCAGGTCGCGCTCCGGAAACAATACGTCGCGCACCTTCTGCTTCAACTCCTTGGGTCCGGGGAAGCCCCCGTCGCGCTTGCGCTCCCAGATCAGCGTGTCGCCCACGTGAATCTCGAACACACCACCGCTGCCGGGCTTGAGCGCAACCTGCTCAAGGTCGTTTGCGAAGGTGTAGAGCAGCTCCTGAGCCATCCAGGTGGCACGCAACATCCAGTTGCACTGCACGCAGTAGTGAATGGTGACGGCATTTTGCATATTTTTTGACCTGATGTCTGCGTATCAGCTCTCACCCCAAGGGGGTAATAGGCTCTGCTCAATCCCGAGCTGGCTCAGAATTCTGGCGACCACGAAGTCGACAAGATCTTCTACAGACTCCGGCCGCTGGTAAAAGCCCGGGCTCGCCGGCAGGATCACCGCACCCATGCGGGTGAGCTTCAGCATGTTCTCCAGGTGAATCTCCGAGTACGGCGCCTCGCGCGGGACCAGGATCAATTGCCGGCGCTCTTTCAGCGCAACATCCGCAGCCCGCTCAATCAGGTTATTGGAGGCTCCACAGGCAATGGACGACAGTGTACCGCCACTGGCCGGACAGATGACCAGGCTGCTGGCCGCACCGGTTCCGGACGCCACCGGGGAAAACCAGTCGCGCTTGCCGAACAGGACCAGCTGACCGGGTTCTGCATCATATAGCTCGCGCAGGAAGTCTTCCGTGCGCGCTTCGTCCTCCGGCAGGGCAACCGGGGTTTCGGTATCAATCACGATGCGCGCAGCATCGGACAGCAACAACCATACCCGCACCCGGGCCGCCAGCAGGCACTGCAGCAATCGCAGGCCGTACTGGGCGCCGGAGGCTCCGGTAATCGCCAGGGTGACGGTCTTGGGGAATGTCGGCTCAGCCAAAGAGGTACCCACTTACGCCCCGGTGCGGGGCTATTTGCCGTATTTCTGTTCCAGGGCGTTTAGCAGCCGCTGGTGTACACCGCCGAAGCCACCATTGCTCATTACAATAACGTGACTGCCGGGGGCAGATAGTTCGAGCACGGATTCTACCGCAGCGTCGATACTGTGGAGAACCTTCGCCGGCACGGTTGAATGGTGAACCACCTCATCCAGGGACCAGTTCATCCCCTCGGGCTGGTACCAGAGCACCACGTCGGCCCCGGCGCAGGCGCGCGCCAGCTGGTTCTGATGATGTCCCATACGCATGGTATTGGAGCGCGGTTCAATCAACGCGATAACCTTGTCCCCGCCGACCTTGGCGCGCAGGCCGTTGAGCGTGGTCTCAATGGCCGTGGGATGGTGGGCGAAATCGTCGTAGACACGGATTCCCCGGATATCCCCCAGGCACTCCATACGCCGTTTCACCCCGCCAAATTTGCCCAGCGCCTCCGCCGCAACCGCCGGCTCCACGCCCACATGACGCGCAGCCGCCATCACAGCCAGGCCGTTTTTCACGCTGTGCAGCCCGGTCTGCTCCCACGCCACACTGGCCACGGTACTGCCTTCCAGCTGCACATCAAAGCGGCTGCCGTCAGCGGCCACATTGAGTGCACACCAGTCGCCGAGGCACACATCCTCATCGCTGGCCACGTCAAAGCGCTGCACTTCGCTCCAGCAGCCATGCTCCAGCACCTGGGTGACCGCATCTTCCTGCGCGGCAATGATCAGGCCCGAGCCGGGCACGGTGCGCACCAGATGATGGAACTGACGCTGAATAGCCGCCAGGTCATCGAAGATGTCGGCGTGGTCGAATTCGAGATTGTTGATAATCAAGGTGCGCGGACGGTAGTGGACAAATTTGGAGCGCTTGTCGAAAAACGCGGTGTCGTACTCATCCGCCTCCACCACGAAAAACGGGGTACCGCCCAGACGGGCGGAAACATCGAAATTCTGCGGCACGCCGCCGATCAGGAAGCCCGGGTCCATGCCCGCGTAGTCCAGCACCCAGGCCAGCATACTGGCGGTGGTGGTTTTGCCGTGGGTACCGGACACCGCCAGCACCCAGCGCCCGCCGAGGAAGTGGTCACACAGCCACTGGGCTCCGGAGGTGTATGCGAGCCCCTTCTCCAGTACCGCTTCCACCGCGGGATTTCCCCGCGATAGCGCATTGCCAATAATCACCAGATCCGGTGCCGGATCCAGCTGTGCGGGGTCGTAGCCCTCGGTCAGCTCGATGCCTGCACGCTCCAACTGGGTACTCATGGGCGGGTAGACGTTGGCATCTGAACCGGTCACCCGATGGCCTTCCGCCACCGCCAGCTGGGCCAGGCTGCCCATAAAAGTGCCACAAATACCTAAAATATGAATATGCATGCCAGATGGTTCGCTCTAATCCGTGGAAACAGGTGCCGGGTGAGACTGCCAATTCGCGCAATCATTCCTGCATATGCACCGTTTTTTTGGCGCTCTGTGCGTTCCGGCCCGGTTTTTGCTGCCATTCCAGAGGAGGAAATGGCGCTGCCCGGATACCGCTGTGCAGACGATGGCGACGGCAATTCACATCTGCCGTCAAACCCAGTGAATTCAAGGCCGCGCAAGCTTATCACGGGTTTTTCCCGCAGTAAGTGTCGAATGTCCGCAATTCCATGCAATTGCCATATGAATACATTAGACTTCGCGCCGCGTGAGGTAGCCGACAGAAGCCGCCCGCCAGCAACCACGCCACTGCGTGGCGACTTAGACGAGAAACAGCGACTGCAGCCATAGGATAGACATGTCGAAGAAGAACGCATTTTACGCGCAATCCGGCGGCGTTACCGCCGTCATCAACGCCTCCGCTTGTGGAGTCATCGAGACTGCCCACCAGCACGGCGACAAGATCGGCAAGATCTACGCCGGTCTGAATGGTATTGTCGGCGCCCTCCGCGAGGAGCTGATCGACGTCAGCCAGGAGAGCCGTGACACCATTGCCGCACTGCGCCACACCCCCTCCGGTGCCTTCGGCTCCTGCCGCTACAAGCTGAAGAGCCTCGAGCAGAACCGCGCCGAGTACGAGCGTCTGATCGAAGTGTTCAAGGCCCACAACATCGGCTACTTCTTCTACAACGGCGGCGGCGACTCCGCCGATACCTGTCTCAAGATCTCCCAGCTGTCGGAAAAGATGGGTTACCCCATCCAAGCCATCCACATCCCCAAGACCGTGGACAATGACCTGCCGTTCACCGACAACTGCCCAGGCTTCGGTTCCGTCGCCAAATATGTCGCGGTTTCCACTAAGGAAGCGGCGCTGGACGTTGCCTCCATGTGCGCCACATCCACCAAGGTCTTTATCGTCGAAGTGATGGGCCGTCACGCGGGCTGGATTGCCGCCGCCGGCGCCCTCGCCCAGGAAGAGGAAGGCGATGCGCCGCACATCATCCTGCTGCCGGAAGTCGCCTTTGATAAAGCAAAGTTCCTGGCCAAGGTACAGCAGACTGTCGCCGACAAGGGCTACTGTGTGATCGTTGCCTCCGAAGGCGCCCAGTACGAAGACGGCACCTTCCTCGCCGACGCGGGCAGTGTCGACGCCTTCGGCCACAAGCAGCTGGGCGGTGTAGCACCGACCCTGGCCAAGATGGTCAAGGACGAGCTGGGCTTCAAATACCACTGGGCATTGGCCGACTACCTGCAGCGCGCCGCGCGCCATATTGCGTCTGCCACCGACGTGGAGCAGGCTTACGCGGTAGGCAAGGCCGCGGTGGAAGCGGCGGTTGCCGGCAAGAACGCGATCATGCCCACCATCGAGCGCAATGGCAGCTCCGCCGCCGATTACAGCTGGAGCATCGGCGAGGCTCCGCTGTCCGAGGTGGCCAACGTCGAGAAGTTCATGCCCGAGGAATTTATTTCTGAAGACGGTTTCGGTATCACTGAGGCCGCCCGCAACTACCTGGAGCCGCTGATCCAGGGCGAAGACTACCCGCCCTATAAAAACGGCATCCCCCAGTACGCGCGTCTGAAGAAGGTGCTGGTAGACAAGAAGCTGGAACAGGGCTTTGACGTTTAATCGCTAAGCCAATCCCGCTAGTCTTTCCAGATAAAAGAAAGCCTCCATCCGCGATCGGATGGAGGCTTTTTTGTTGACGCGCAGACCGCGGTTTGCGGTCCGATTGTTTATCTAAACATTCAGCAACAGGTGCTGGCGTTCCCAGGGTGAAATCTCCCGGTGGAACAGGCGCATTTCCTCATATTTCACCGCGGCGTACAGCTGGCAGAAGTCCTCTCCCATCGCCGTGCGTACTTCCTCTGCATCATCAAAGATCCGCAACGCCTCATCAAAGGTCTCCGGGATATAAAAACTGGCTTCCTGGTCTTCATTCAGCTCAGATGTTGCGGGCGCGCTGGGTTCCACCCCGTTCACCATGCCCAGATACCCACACACCAGGCTCGCGGCAATGGCCAGGTAGGGATTGGCATCCACACCCACCACACGATTTTCCAGACGGCGGTCCTGGGCACCGGAGTGCGGCACCCGCAGACCAGTAGCGCGATTGTCATAGCCCCAACCGATATTGGTGGGGGCACTGGAATTGTCGGCCATCTCAAAGCGCCGGTAGGAATTCACGTTGGGGGCAATGAACGGCATGATTTCCCGCAGATGCTTCTGGGTGCCGCCGATAAAGTAACGGAACAGGTCCGAGGCACTGCCGTCGTCCGCGGAAAAAATATTTTTCCCGGTGTCGCAGTCCACCACACTCTGGTGGATATGCATGGCACTACCGGGTTGGTCGCGCATGGGCTTGGCCATAAAGGTGGCAAACATGCCGTTTTTCAGCGCCGCCTCACGAATAATGCGTTTGAAGTAGAACACCTGGTCCGCCAGCAACAGCGGGTCACCGTGGGTAAGGTTGAATTCCACCTGTCCGGCACCGTCTTCCTGAATAACCGAATCGATGTGCAGGCCGGCGGCTTCGGCGTATTCGTAGATGGTATCGATCACCGGTCCATATTCATCGATGGCAGTCATCGAGTAGGACTGTAGGGAAGTCCCCGAACGCCCGTTGCGGCCCACCGGTGGCTGAATCGGCTCGTTGGGGTCCACATTCGGCCGGGTCAGATAGAACTCCAGCTCCGGCGCCACGATCGGCTGCCAGCCCCGGTCACGGTACATTCCAATCACGCGCTTCAACACATTGCGCGGTGCGCAGGGGATGGGATTACCATCGAGGTCGAGCAGGTCGTGGATAATCTGCAACGCCGGAGTCTTTGCCCAGGGCACCGCCATAGCGGTGGACATATCCGCTACCAGCGCCATATCACTCTCGGCCCACTGGTTTTCGATATCCATTTCCACATCCTGACCGGTAATGGTCTGATAGAAAATGGAAATAGGCAGGAAGATCGGGGCCTCCGGAGAGAACTTGTTCAGCGGCATCGCCTTGCCGCGCGACATGCCATTCAGGTCCGGGACTATGCACTCCACCTCATCCAGACGACGGCCATCGAGATAGGCAAGAAAGGCTTCGGGCAGAGTGTCCAGCCAGGAATTAGCGTCGGGCTGCGTCATATAGGCTCCGGTGATAGGAATTGAAGCCCGCAGTGTAAAGGAAAGTGTGTGTCACCGGAGAATTATCCCCACAGGCGCAACCGGTCAGTCTTCCAGCGGGTCCATAAACTCGGGGCCAGAGCTCCGCACCAACGCGGTAGCGAGCACTTCATTGGTAGTGTCGGGACTGATGGTCGCGGCGGAGAGATACTCCCTCTGCACCGCGAATACCGGCAGGACTTCAGCAGATGCCGCACACGCCCGCTGGTACTCCAGAATGGGATCGCAAAAGTAGGCATTACAGATATCCGCACGCATTTCTTTGGGCAGACTGCACCCACTGCTGGTCTGATTGATACAGGCCCCCTCGATGGATCCCTTGGAAACACGGGACAGGTACAGGGCCGCAATCTGATCGTCGTCAAGCGCCGGGTTTTCATCCATGGTCCGGCGCATACTCAGTGGTGACAGATAAGCGTGGTCCCGCCCCGACGAGCAACAAGCACCTTTGCACATGCCACACAGGTGGTCGCTAACCAGCTCTACTTCGGGCTGATCGCGGAATACGTTTTCATGCCGACGGTTTTTCTCGCGAGGGGCCCAATTCTGATCGTCCTGCGGAATGTCTGACGCGCAGGCAAAGCTGCGAGCCTCTGCAATGACCTTGTGCAGATGCGCACGATAATTTTCTATGCGCTCGGAAGAAACCGGCACCATCCGGGTGCGCCCGGTGGGAATAACCATGAGGCTGGCGGATTGCTGCGAGAGACCGGGAAAAGCCTGCTGCGCGGCTTCAAGCAAACGGAGGTTTTCCGCTTCCTCCTCCACAATGCGCGCCTGGATTCTGGCTTCATTTTCCGCCCGCGCGAGACGCCTCTCCCGTAATTGCTCCCGGTGAAACTGCAGCTGGGACTGGAACAGGTTAATGGGCAGGTTGCGATGCCGCTCGATAAAATTGCCGCATTCAAAGGATGCACAGACAGCAAACGTTTCATCGTCTTTACGGGGGATAGCGCTGTTGAACAGAGGCGTTTCGCACACACGGCAGAGCCCGGCAGCCAAAGTTTCATCATCCATGATTAATTCCTTTTTATTCTCCCGCAGGGTCCGGGCCTTGGCAAAAATCCCTAGCCCAAAACCCTATGAGGCATCGAGCCACTTGTACATGACGAACGCATCTACATAGCCCGCAGTGGGATGATTGAAGGCCTGCGGCAAGCGCCCCACCTCATCGAAACCCAGCTTCTTCCACAAGCGTACCGCCCCCGCATTGGTGGAGGCGACGAAATTGAACTGTATCGCCTTGTACCCGAGTTCCCGGGCAACCTGTTGAGAGTGCTCACACATGGCAGAAGCGAGCCCTCTTCCGCGGGCATGTGCAGCGACCATGTATCCGCAGTTGCACACGTGCGCGCCGGGCCCTGCCTGATTCGTTTTAAGGTAGTAAGTAGCGAGGACCTCCCCACCTGCCTCGCAGACATAGGTCTTGCGCGGCATTTCCATCCAGATTCTGTAGGCTTCCTCACGTGAGGTATCCGGCGCATAAGCGTAGGTATCTGCTGCTGCAACCACCTGATGAAAGATCGGCCAGATCTGCTCGAAATCCATTGGTCGCGCTTCTCTAATTTTCATCGTCAGCGTCCTACCGATTTGATTCTGCATGGCACAGCCATGAGGAGCCAGGTAGCTTTGGCACTAGACCGTGATAGCGCCCGATCACAGCGCTGGCTAAGCGACAAACCGCATAACTGCTCATGTAAGAAACCTGTTTAGCGAGGTTTATTTTTTGTCAGAAAGCGCGCTTCATCCGCCGCATTGGGGACCACACAGACTGGGTTTTTGCCAAACAGCTGATAGCGGTTACGCGCGATACGATCATACATCCAATCCCGCAATGCGCGCGGAATCAAACGTAAACAGGTCAACGCAGGCCACGGCAACGGAAGTTGTTTGAAGATACGAAGTATGGCATCAGACTTTACATACATCTGATCCCCTTCTACCAGGAGCATGGTTTCGTATTCATCCAGCGGCAAGCCGAAAAAAGAGAGAATCGCCTGCCCTTCATGCGACTGTACGGTGGCGAGTTTGAAGTGGCGATCGCGGTCGAATTTCAGTAAAAAGCGCGCCCACGCTGAGCACAGGCGACAAACGCCATCAAACAGAACCACCCTGTCCCCTTGTTCCAGGTAAGGGGCGGTAATGGTCCGACTATCTTCCGTCATACTGCAGCGTCCCTGATCAGAAATTTCGAGGCAGCCACGGGAATATAAAACAAAAAAGGCCGCTCGGGATATTCCGGAGCGGCCTTTGCCAACGGGTACGCGTTTAATACACCCGCTGCGTTTCTCAGGAATCCAGTACGCTGCGCACGAAGTCGGTCAGTTCCTGGTCCTGGCTGTTTTCGAAGAAACAGGCCTGGAAGCGCTCACCGGTTACCGCGGTTTTCACCAGTTCCGGATCGATGGCCTTGAGACCGTCCAGATAGGCTTTACCGGTGGCTTCCTTGATATGGTTCAGGATGCCGGCATTGGCCACCTGAGACTCTTTGCGCTCCGGCGGGTAGCCCTGGCCTTTCACACCGGTAAAGGCTTTTTCAAACATGTAGCGGATATTCAGTTCCGCCCCCCAGCCAAAGCCCTTGGCAAAGGGAATGGCCAGCGCGTTGCCATTGTTGATCTGGGCGAACAGGAAGGCGTCCGCCGGATCGATGCAGTAGCCACAGGTCACACCGGGATAGGCGTTCAGGGACATCAGCGCGCCCTGACCGGTACCACAGCCGCTCACCACAAAGTCTACCGCCTTGGAGTTCAGCAGCAGGCTACCCATGATCCCGAGATGGATGTAGGTCAGACGGTGATCGTTATCGTCACTCATGCCGGTGTTGTAGACGGTGTGTCCCAGTTCGCCGGCGACGTCCTGCAACTCTTTCAGCACGATGGCGTTTTTGGACGCCTGGCTGAATTCGTTCATCAGTGCGATTTTCATAATTGCTCTCCTGTTGCCCCGGGATACAGGGACCGGAATTTGTTTCGCCACCAGGTGTGCATTATTTGTACAAATCGTACCTGGCGCGGCCTATTATCTGTCCGCGCATTATAAGTGTTTGGCCGATTATTTAAACCGGTCAGGCAGGTTTGCAAGGCAGGTGCACAGTCACTGGTCCCTTCTCCCGGGCAAGCTCCTGCAGAAAAGCCCGACGCCCCCCAGAGCGACGGCGGCAAACAGGGCCACGGCACGGGGAGATTCCAGTACCAGCAAAGTGAGCGCCGAAACAACAATCCACAGTATCGGAATCAATACCACCCCCCAGAGTGCGGGGCCTCGCAATACGAGCAGGGCAATCCCGAAGGTAAACAGGGCCGTGGGATCCGGATGCAGCCCAAAGAACTCGGCCTGCCGCCAACCGCCACCTGCAGCGAGCGTTGTGAGAGGCGGGCCGATGAACGCAATCAGTACGAGGAAACTACCGATCAACAAAGATAGCGAGGGACGCGGTCGCGCTCGTGCGCAGCCGAACCCACTCCATGCGATACCAGCCAGCAGTGCCCCCTGCAACAGCCACGCCCAGCAGAGGTAATCCCCCGCCCAGTTGAGAGTTACATAGCGCTGGGCAAAAAATGCCACAGCGACAAACCCCCAGGGAAGCGCGAGCAGTAACAGGGCCAGACGGGCGCGCCCGCGGATCGCCACAACCAGCGCAATGATGCCCAGTGCCAGGAAGGCCCACTGCAACGGCCAGAAGTCCTCCCCCATTCTCGCCAGCAGGCGAAAATACACATCGCCACTAAAAGGGATAAAGTCCTGCAGCTGATAACTGGCCCAGTCACTCATCTTTCTTCTGTTGGTTTTCGCTGTTGGTTTTCATTGCGCGTTATTCACAGGGACTCAATAAAACGGACCATGCGCTGCCGGGCGGCAGCATCGGGCATGGGGCCTTTACCCGCCTGCATGTTTTCATTCATGTGCGGTACCCGGGACGTGGCGGGAATGGCGCAATTGATCGCCGGGTGACTGACAATAAACTTCAGCAGAAACTCCGCCCAGGTGCGGCATGCGAACTCCTGCTGCGCCCATTCGGGTACTGCTTCCCTGCGCTTCAGGCCCTTGATCAGGCTGCCTCCGTCAAAGGGACGATTCGCAATGACCGCAATGCCTTTTTCCCGCGCTAACGGCAATAATCGCCGCTCCGCTTCCCGGCGGGTAATGTTGTAAGTGAGCTGACAGAAATCGATGTCCTCACTCGCCAGTATCTGCTCGAACTCTGGGTGGCGCCGACCGTGAGAGGTGGTTATTCCCACGTAACGGAGTTCACCAGCGGCTTTCATTTCCCGCAGCACCGCAAGATGTTCACGCCAGTCGTCAATATTGTGTACCTGCACCAGATCGAACTTATCCACACCCCAGCGGCGCGCGAGGCTCGCAACCTGTTCCCGGGTGGTGCCACCGGCGGGGCTCCATACTTTTTCCGCGGAAAACAGGGATTCCGGTTTACCCAGACGCTTCAGCGCATAGCCGATCGTATCCGCGGCGGAACCGTACATGGGGGAGGAATCAACCAGGCCGCCGCCGTTGGCAAAAAACGCCTCGAGTACTTGCGTGCGCGCAGCGAGTAGCTGCGGGTCGTCGCCCACATTAAAGGTACGCCAGGTCCCCATCCCGATCACCGGCAGCGCTTCTCCACTGCTCGGGATTGCCTTTGTGGCTATCACCTTTGTGACCGCCGCCTCCCGTGCATTAACGCGGCCAGGCAGACCCCACACACCGACGAGGCCCGCGGAGAGCATCTTGATAAATTGTCTGCGCAGATACTGACCTTCCATGGTTTTCTCCCCTCATTGGGTTTCGAGAAACAGGTTATCGGTGTGAGCGAAAAGCTTCCGGTCGCATGATCGCAGTGGCGAACACCAGGATAAAGCAGCCCAGTACGAACACCTTGTTGACGAACCAGTTACTGCGCCAGATGGTCCACTCGGGTTCCGACAGAAACAGCGCGAATTTGCTGACGATGATGACAATCTCGATCACCGCCATGGCGATGGCCAACTGCCGCGCGTAAGGCGCTCTTGTTACCAGGACCCACCCCAGCCAAACGTGAGCCAATGGCCACAAATCCCAGTAAACGTGGCTGTTCCACGGCTCACCATTGCCAAGCGCAAAGGCAATGGGAAACAGTTATTTGATAAATACCGTCCACGCCGCCAGCACAAACAGGAAATGCGCAAGGAACAGGAGCCAGCGGCTCTGCGACGCCATACGCTCGTCAGGCATTCACACGTTCCCGCAACACTTCAGCCGCCAGCTCAAACGAGCGCAGCCGCGCGCGATGATCGTAGATGGCGCCGGTAACAATCAGCTCATCCACCCGGGTGCGCTCGAGAAAGCGATCGATCCAGGGCGCGATGGTGTCCACCGTACCCACGGCGCTTTCCGCCAGTGCCTGCGCCACCTGCGCGCGCTCACTGGGCGCGGCGATGGTGGCCGGGTCCGCTACCGGCGGCTTCAGGGGGCCCGGCATTCCCCGGCGCAGGGCGACGAACTGCTGCTCGATGGAGGTCATCAGCTGACGCGCTTCGTCGTCACTGTCCGCGGCAAACACATTGATTGCTGCGGCCACATAGGGGGCATCCAGGTGCTCGGAAGGCTGGAACTGCTCGCGATACAGATGCAGCGCCTGATCCAGCATGGCGGGGGCGAAATGCGAGGCGAAGGCAAACGGCAGTCCCAGGGCAGCCGCCAGTTGGGCACTGTAGAGACTCGACCCAAGTAACCAGATCGGTACCTGCAGTCCGACACCGGGCACCGCGCGCACGCGCTGTCCAGGCTTTTCCGGGGCAAAATAGTGCAGCAGCTCGCGCACATCCTGGGGAAACTGGTCCGCAGCATGCAGGGGATCCCGGCGCAGTGCCGTCATGGTGGCGCCGTCGGTGCCCGGGGCGCGTCCCAGCCCCAGATCCACGCGATCGGGATAGAGCGCCGCCAGGGTGCCGAACTGCTCGGCAATCACCAGCGGCGCGTGATTGGGCAACATCACCCCGCCGGCAGCCACCCGGATTTTTTCCGTTCCTGCGGCGATATATCCCAGCGCCACCGCGGTAGCAGCGCTGGCGACCCCGGCCATATTGTGGTGTTCCGCCATCCAGAAACGCCGGAATCCCTGAACCTCTGCATGCTGTGCCAGGTCGAGGGAGTTCTGCAGCGCCTGGCGGGCACTGCCGGTATCGGTGATTGGGGAAAGGTCCAGTAATGAGTAAGCGCGCACATCAGCTCCTTTTTGGACAAAATTTGGACGACGACCGGTTCACAGCTTTAGTCAGTAAAACAAATCAGTAATTCAAATAGTAACGATCTAACAAGCGCAACTGAATTGTGAACAATCTTTAACCACAATCCGTCATTTGCCAAAAACTTTCGATACGATTCAGGTCTGGCGTCGTTTGCATTAATATCGTTCCGTCACAACGGGCACATTCAATGGTCATTACGCTTCACCCTATCGGCCTGCTCATTTTTGCCAGCATCTGTATCTGCTTACCGCTGATACTGCTGCTGTGGATGGTCCCGTGGGGCAACCGGCGAGCCAATTACTGCCTGGCGCAGTTGCTGGTGATCAGCTGTACCATTGCCGCGGCGCAGCTGCCGATGACTACGCAGCCTTCCCAACCCCCGTCCTACTACTACATATTTTCACTGCAGTTATTACCTGGCCCACTACTCTACTTTTTTACCCGGCTGCTGACACACCCCGACTTCAGTTGGCGACGACACTACCTTCTGCATCTTTTGCCGGCCCCCCTGATGGCGCTGATCTGGTGGTTACAGCAACCTTTGTCAGATAGCGGGTTACTCAATTTTCCCTGCCTGCGCACGTCCGAGTGTGATGCAGTGTTTCAGGCGCGCTTTATCCACCGCTCCAGCACCTACTTGTCCCTGATTGGCTATGGCAGTGCTGCATTGTGGGCATTGCGCCCACACCTCAAGCGCATCAAAGCGCAGTATTCGGAGATTGATCACGTGCACCTGCGCTGGCTGAAGGTGCTACTGAGCTGTTACGTCGCGGCAGCCCTAGTGGCCGTCGGTATCGAAATCCACAGTTTTACCCATGAGCGACTCCATCTCACTACTGGAGTTTTGCAGAGCCTCTCGCCGCTGGTGCTGAGCCTGATGCTGGGCTACTTCGGCCTGCAACAGCGACAAATCCAACTGGACGCGGACACGCCCCGGTTGCACCGCAATCCGGAGCCCCCCGCGATGGGGGTAACAAAAGCACAGAGTGAAGATCAGGATTCACCATCTGACAGCACTGAAAAATATCAGACCAGCAGCCTGACGGAATCCGCCGCCGCAGCCATCTGGCAACAGCTGCAACAGCTGATGCAGGAGGACAGGCCCTATCTGAAGCCGGGACTGAAAATTGCTGAGCTGGCCCAGAACCTGGATGTACCGGTGCACCACCTCTCGGAAAGTATCAATGGATTCGCCAAACAGTCGTTCTACGACTTCATCAATCAGCGTCGAGTAGAGGAAGCGGCACGCTTGTTGAGCCATCCGCAGTATGCCCATTTGTCGGTCACGGACATCGGCCTGCAGGCGGGATTCAACTCTAATTCCACCTTTTTCTCGCACTTCAAAAAACGCTTGCAGGCTACGCCAAAGCAGTTTCGCCAGCTACAGGAACGCACCTGCACCGCCGGCGAGAAAACCTCCTAACCCGTTGATTTAAAACATTTTTTAAATCCGGATTTGCAAATCAACATTGCAGGTCCGATTTTTTTGTGCGGTTTTCCAAACCCGGAAGTAATCCTGTGCTCTCCCGGCTATAACGCAATGGCTGAAATTTCGGCGCCACCGTATCGCGCCGGCAGCCGCTATAGACCAATAAAAATTTACGCCAGGAGAGACTATGAAAGCCCTTCGATTTTTACCCCACGCATTGGCCACGGCAGTGGCTGCGCCGATTGCCCCCTGGGTCACTGCTTCAGAACTGGAGGAGATCACGGTCACCGCCCAGAAACGTACTCAACGCCTCGCAGAAGTACCGATCGCCATTACCAGCTTCAGTACCGAGAGCATTGAGGAAACCGGTGTTCGCCAGCTACGGGAAGTTGCCGAGTTCGTACCAAACCTGTCCATCAGCTCTGGCAAAGACTTCGACTCCACTGTCAGTATCCGCGGTGTCGGCGCCAGCAGCCGCAACATCGGCTTTGACACCCGTGTCGGAGTCTATCTCGACGGTGTTTACCTTGGGCAATCGCCCGCGCTGAATCAGGAACTGCTGGATCTCCAGCGTATCGAAGTATTGCGCGGTCCACAGGGCACGCTGTTCGGTAAAAATACCGTGGCTGGCGCCATCAACCTGGTTTCCCGCCAGCCCGGGGATACTCTGGACGGCAGCCTCAATGTGGAGTACGGCAACTTCAACGCGCGTCAGGTCTCCGCTTCACTAAGTGCTCCGTTGTCCGACGTATTATTCGGCAAAATTGCCCTCAGCAGCCAACAGCGCGGCGGGACTCAGACCAATACCCTCAGTGGCAACATGCTCAATGAACAGGATGGTGACGCCTATCGTGCACAGCTAGTCTACGATGCCGGTGGCAGTTTCACCGCCAACCTGGCCATCGATGGCACCGAGGGCGAACGCCTGACTTACGTCGGCGAGCCGGTGACCGACACCTTCGGCATGACCCCGGATACCGCGGCGCCCGCAGACGATACCGTAGCCATGAACCACGACCCGATGGAGTTCCGGAAAATCCGCGGTAGCGCCCTGACCATGAACTGGGACCTTTCCTCCGGGTTTGCGATCAAGTCCATCTCCGCCGCACGGGATACGGAAATTTTTTACCGCAACGATGTGGACTACTCACCGCTGGATCTCGCGGAGCTGCGCTACGCAGACAGCTACAAGCAGGTTACCCAGGAATTCCAGCTGATCTCGCCGGAAACCGAAGACCTGCAATATGTAGCAGGCCTGTATCTGTACCAGCAGGAGGGCGACAGCCTGCGCCAGATTGTCAGCTCACCAACCGCCGCCATGTTGTTCGGCACCAATCCGGAGGTACCGGTTACCACCGATGGCACCGTCGACACCAACAGCTTTGCTGTATTTATGAACGGTAGCTACCAGCTCAGCAGCCAGTGGAAACTGGGCTTCGGCTTCCGCTACTCGGAAGAAGAAAAAGAGGTGGACTGGAGCATCGACGGTTCCGGCTCCGGCGCCTTCGCCATGGGCACCGGCAGTGTCGACGACAGTCGCACAGACAGTCATTTTTCACCCAATGTGGTGCTGAACTACGCATTCACCCCCGATGTTCACGGCTACGCCAAATACGCCGGTGGTTTTAAAAGTGGTGGTTTCAACCTCGACTTTATCGGCCAGAGCGACCTGGAAGCGGGTATCGACTTCGACAAGGAAACCGTCGACAGCTATGAGATTGGCCTGAAGGGCACCGCGCTGGATCGCAGCCTGAGTTTCAACCTGGCGGCCTTCCAGTCCAATTTCACCGACTACCAGGTGAACCAGTTCATAGATCTCGGCGAAGGGCGCACTTCCATTTCCATCCGCAATGCGGCGGAAGTGGAGACCCGTGGCCTCGAAGCAGAATTCACCTATAGAGCCAGCGATTACCTGCAGTTGAACGCGGCCCTGGGTCTGCTGGATGCGAAGTTTTCAGATTACCCTGGCGGCGGAGCCGGCGGTGCCGATGTCTCCGGTAACAAGCTGCCGGGAGCATCCGATTACTCCATCAACTTGGGGGCCCAGTACCGCTACCCGATCATGTCCATGGGCGTAGAAGTCATGGCGCGGATCGACTACTCCTTCCGCGACGACTACTACAACACCGCGGACAACGAGCAGTACCGAACCCTGATGACCGGTGACGTGGTCCAGTATGGCTGGGTAGAAGATATTGAGCTGGTTAATGCGCGTATTGGTGTGATCAGCGACTCTGAAAGCTGGAGTGCCTCCCTTTGGGCGCGTAACCTGCTGGATGAAGAATATCTGACAGACACCTCCCGCGATTTCTTCGGTACCCTGACCCAGTTCAAGGGCATGCCCCGCACATACGGATTGGAAGTCGGCTACCGCTTCTGATCCCAAACCTGCCCGCCGCAGGCAGCGCCTGCGGCGGGCTTTTAACGACTCCGATAACAACATTAAAAACCAACCTGAGATGTCCCCATGAAGAGACTGTTGATGGGCCTCGGCGCCATATTGCTCGCACTCGTGGTCATTGTGCTGGTGCGCACCGCACATTACAGCCCGCCACCACTTTCCCAATCTCCCGCTACCCAGGCGCAGACAGCCCGCACATTCAACCCACAGTTTGATAGCAGGCAGATCGCCGGTAACCTGTCGCGGGCGATTCAGTTTCAAACCGTTTCCTCAGAGCTGCAAAACCCTCCCACCAAGGCGCAGTTCGAGCAATTTCTCGACTGGCTTGCGCAAACCTATCCACAGGTACACACGCAACTCGACGTACAGCCACTGGGGATAAATCCGGAACAACCCTATACCCGGCTGTTTACCTGGCGCGGCAGCGACCCCGCCCTGCAGCCGGTCATGTTTTCCGCCCATTACGATGTGGTCCCGGTGATCCCGGGTACCGAAGACGAATGGCAACACCCGCCCTACAGCGGCGCTGTGGACAACACCCATATCTGGGGCCGCGGGGCATTGGACGACAAGGGCGCCGCCATCGCCCTGATGGAGGCCGCCACGCAAATGCTCGCGGAAGGCTTCCAGCCCCGCCGCACGCTCTATATCGCCCTCACCAATGATGAAGAAATTGGCGGACCCAGTGGCACCGCCGCGGTGGTGGAAAAACTGAAGAATGACGGTGTGCAACTGGCCTGGACCCTGGACGAAGGCTCCTTCGTGCTGCGCGGATTCGTCCCCGGAATCGACCAGGACGTGGCCAGTATCAATGTGGCAGAAAAGGGTTTCCTCACCCTGGACCTGATCGCCAGGGGCGAGGGCGGCCACTCTTCCATGCCGCCAAAGGAAACAGCCGTAGATACCCTGGCCAGTGCACTGATGAAGCTACAAGCTTCGCCTATCTCCGGCGGGCTGGAGGGGCTGAGTGCAGAGATGTTCGATGCCATCGCCCCACATATGTCGTTCGAAAAGCGCATGCTGTTTGCCAATCGCTGGCTCTTCGGGGGCCTGATCGACCGCGCACTCAGCACCAACCCCGGCACTGCCGCCATGTTGCACACGACCACAGCCCCCACCATGCTGCGCGCCAGCGTGAAAGCCAACGTACTCCCCATCGAGGCGGTGGCGACAATCAACTTCCGCCTGCATCCCCGGGATACCGAACAGACAGTTGTGGATTACCTGAACACTACCGTCGATGATCCCCGGGTCACTGTGGAGGTCCACGATAGCCGCAGCCCGTCGCGAGTCTCCAGTACCGAGCGCGCGGGGTATCACGGGGTCGAGCATGCTACCCATAGCACCTATGACCACGTCATTACGGCACCCGGACTGACCGTGGGCGGTACCGATAGTCGTCGCTACCAGGTGGTAGCGGAAGACAACTACCGCTTCAACCCCATGATCGTGACCCGCGATGACATCAAGGGCTTCCACGGCACCAACGAGCGCATCACCATCGACAATATGCTCAAGGCAGCGGAGTTTTACAGTCACCTGATGGAAACTGCCGGCAGTCAGTAGCCGCTGCGCCTTCTCAGGGAGCCGGTGGCAATGCTGACGGTTCCCAACTGCTATCCGTATCTATCCCTGTCTATCCCTATCACCAATATCAACCTTCCCGCTCGCTGCCGCATTCTGTTAACATCGCGCCCGCAAAACCTAAGGGGTGGCGAACGCCTGAGATGCCGCCGGATCAGACCGATCCGGCCCGCAAACCCTTGAACCTGATCCGGCTAATACCGGCGTAGGAATAGGTCCCCGGTGCGGCGCCCCGCACTCCCCTCTTTTCTCGTCGAACTCCGGGTCTCTCACCGATTCGAACGAGAGAGCCATGAATTCCAAAAACGACTTTGCCCCGCTTATCAAGCCCCTGGCCCAGGCTGTCGGCCTTGCCACAGCAGTTGTCAGCGTTGCCGTATCGGCGGAAAACGCTATCGAAGAGGTGGTTGTCACCAGCCAGTTGCGCGAGGCCACGCAGCTCGACACCCCCACCAGTGTGAGTGTTCTGGATACCGCCGCCATCAAAACCCGCGGCGCCACCAATCTCGAGCAGTTACTGAACCTGGCGCCCAACGTCAACTTCTCCAGCGGTGCATCCCGCGGACGCTTTGTACAGATTCGCGGTATCGGCGAGCGCAGCCAGTTTATCGACCCGGTAAATCCCTCCGTAGGCCTGATCGTCGACGGTATCGACTTTACCGGCCTGGGCCTCGCCGCCAGCACTTTGGATATGCAACAGGTGGAGATCCTGCGCGGTCCACAGGGTACGGTATACGGCGCCAACGCCCTCGCGGGCCTGGTCAACATGACCAGTAATGCACCGAGTGAAAACCCGCTCGCCAGAGTGTCTGCTGAAGCGGCCGAATATGGCTCGCACACCCTTTCCGCGGTAGCCAGTGGCCCGCTGTCCGAGCGGCTGAGCTACCGCTTTGCCGTGCAGAATCAGCAGTCCGACGGCTATGTACACAACCGTTATCTGGACCGCAAAGATACCAACAACATCGATGAGACCTTGGGCCGCGGCAAGCTGCGCTATCAGGCCAGCGATGACCTGCAGCTGGACTTCACAGTGTTCTATCTGGATGCGGACAACGGTTACGACGCCTTCACCCTGGATAACTCCCGTAACACCCTGTCAGACCAGCCGGGCTGGGACCGCCAGGAAACCCTCGCGGGCGCGCTAAGCACCCAGTGGGGCGGCAGCGACCTGTTTACCATCAAGTCCGTACTCAGCGCCGCCAGCTCCGACACCGAATACGGCTACGACGAAGACTGGACCCACGTGGGTTTCCATCCCTGGGAATACAGCTCTACCGACAACTACCTGCGCGATCGCGACAACCTGAGCGCGGATGTGCGCCTGGTTTCCACCGATGAGAGCCTGCTGTTTGGCGGCAGCACCGGCTGGGTGGCCGGGGTTTACCTGCGTACCGAGGAAGAAGCCCTGCAACGCAACGCCAGCTTCGCCAGCCAGTTTGACACCGACAACGCGGCGCTTTACGGACAGCTGAATAGTGCAATTGGCGCGCGTTTTGAACTGATTACCGGCCTGCGACTTGAACAGCGCAGTGCGGATTACACCGACTCCCTCACCGTCACCAGTGACACCCGCGAAGACCTGTGGGGTGGCAATATCACACTGAGGTTCAGCGCCAGCGACACCACCATGGTTTACGCTACCATGTCCCGCGGATACAAAGCGGGCGGCGTCAACGGCCGTATTATCTCCGCCTCCGCCAGCAACCCGGATATTGGCAGCGATACTTTCCTGTTCGACACAGAAAGCATGCTGAACTACGAACTGGGGGTTAAAGGCGACTGGCTGGAGAGCCGTCTGCAAGCCCAGGTCGCCGCGTTCTATCAGGACCGCAGCGACGTTCAGGCCAAACAATCGATTTTCAATCCGGAGGATTTTTCCTTCGACGATTACCTGGCGAACGCCGCCGGCGGCCACAGCACCGGTATCGAGGCTGAAGTCACCTTTCAGGCAAGCGATGCGTTACAACTCTTCGCCACCTTCGGCTGGCTGAATGCGGAATTCGAGGACTTCGTCAGTAGCACCCACGTAGATGCCCGCGATGACAACACTGGTGAAACCTCACTGGTCACCCTCGACGGTCGCGATCTGGCCCACGCACCCAACTACCAGTTCTTCACCGGTGCCGAATACGCCCTGACAGCGAACCTGATGTTCCGCGTGGAAGTGGAAGGCAAGGACGACTTTTATTTTTCCAACAGCCACAACGAAAAATCCACTGCCTACGAGCTGGTCAATGCGCGCCTTACCTACCGCGGCGATGACTGGGATATTGCCCTGTGGGGACGCAATCTCACCGATGAGACAATCTACACCCGCGGCTTTTATTTCAGTAACCAGTTCGGTAACAACCCGGCCAACGGCTACGCGCCGGAGGCCTACTACCAGCTGGGAGAGCCGCGTGTAGCCGGTGTATCCGCGAGCTATACTTTCTGATTTGCCGAAAAGAACCGGAGCCGAACACCATGGAATCCTCTGCTGAACCGTCCTTGAAACTGTCTGTGGAAATCAGCATGTACCCGCTGCAAAACGAGTACCTGCCCGCGATCAGGGACTTTATCGAACGCCTGCACAACCACCCGGAACTGCAGGTGATCAGCAACACCATGAGCACCCAGGTGTTCGGTGACTACGATCCGCTGATGGATATGCTGAAAACGGAAATCCGCACCTCTTATGAACAGTTTGGCCGTGCGATTTTCGTGTGCAAATTTATCGACGGCGACCTGAATCCCAATCTCGGCGTGTAAACGGAAACCGCGATCATGTTCAGTCCGGAAGTGCGCGAAGCCATCACCAGCTCCCTTGCCGCCATGTCCCTGTGGGAAGTCGCAGCGGTGATACTCGCGCTCGCCTATCTGCTACTGGCAATGCGGGAAAATATCCTGTGCTGGTACGCAGCTTTCGCCAGCACAACGATCTACCTGTTCCTGTTCTGGGACGTCAGCCTGCTGATGGAATCGGCACTGCAGGTCTTTTATCTGTTGATCGCGGTATACGGCTGGTGGCAGTGGCGCCACCGCAACGATGCCAGCAAGGAACGCCATATTCACCGCTGGCGGGCCCGCACCCACCTGCTCGCGTTCTGTTTTATCGGATTACTGACCCTGTTGTTCGGCTATGTGCTGGACAACTACACCAGCGCCGCCCTGCCCTATCTGGATTCCTTCACCACCTGGGGCGCAGTAGTGACTACCTACATGGTCACGCGCAAGGTCATCGAGAACTGGCTCTACTGGATTGTGATCGACGGTGCTGCCATTTACCTGTACATCGACCGCGAGCTGTACCTTACCGCGGTGTTGTTTGCGCTTTATGTAATTCTGGTGATTATCGGGTTCTTCCAGTGGCTTTCTCTCTACCGCAAACAGCAGGGCATGCTGCACGAGGGTTCTCCTACCAACAGCGTGACATCTGCCGCCGAGTCCCACCGTGACGCTCCCACCGGCTGATCTCCTGCCGGCGGACTGGCCTCTGTGGAGCACTAGCCAACCGACGCTGCTCAAGCCCCTCACCCAGGGGCTAACCAATCGCAGCTTCCTACTGGCAGCGGGCGAGGACAGGTTGGTACTGCGGCTCAATTCCCCGATCAGTAATGCTTTGGACCTGAACCGCCCCGCGGAAGCGGAAGCACTACATCTGGCGGACTCGGCAGGGCTCTGCGCGCCGCTGGTGTACTGTGATCCGGAATACCGCTATCTGGTTACCCGCTATGTTTCCGGCACTCCTCTGACGCTAGAGGGGAATCGCGGTATTCCGCAGTTGGCGCAGCTGCTGCAAAAGATTCACCAGCTACCGCCTATAGCCGCACATCTGGATATTGAGCAGAAGATCGCCAACTACTGGGCGTCGATCGACCCCGGCGACGTTTTTTTCGAGTCGTTGCACAGCCTACAGCGCAGGGTACAGCCCAGTATTGCCGCCACCCAAACCGCGCACTCCTCACCTGCCCTGTGCCATAACGACCTGCTGGCGGACAACCTGCTGGTAAGCGCGAGCGGGCAGCTATATGCGATCGACTGGGAATATGCAGCAAGCGGTGATCCTTTTTACGATCTCGCGGTCATTGCCGAGGGCTACGGCATGGATGCCGCACAGCAATCGCACCTGTTGCAGCAGTATCTGGCACAACCGGTCGATCACGAGGAGATGGCCCGACTGGACCAGTGGCGAGTGATTTACCGCTACCTGTCGATACTCTGGTACGCGGTACAGCTTTCCAATACCGACGCCGGCGTGGAGAAGCGGAATTTTACCGCCGTGCTGCGCAGTGAAATCGACGCGATCAGGAAGGCGTTGTCCCGGTCAGGGCACTGAGAAAAATGTCCCGGTAATCTTCAGCATCGAATGCTAGCGGGTTACTGGCAGCCGCCGCATCCGCAACCGCCATGCGTCCGATCCGCTCCGCCTGCTCCCCATCGATACCAATCTCCTGCAATGTGTTTGGAATTCCCAGGTCCAAGCGCAACTGATAGACCCACTCCAGCACACCGCCAAATCCAGGATTGGGCAGATCCAGGTGGCGCGCCAGCCGCTCCATGGGCTCGCCGATCGCACGTTCATTGGCGCGCAGTACATAGGGCATCAAGATCGCATTGAGCAGGCCGTGATGTGCGTCAAACAGCGCCCCCAGCGGATGCGCCAGTGCGTGCATTGCGCCCAGCCCGCGCTGGAAGGCAGTGGCCCCCATGCTGGAAGCCACCAGCATTTGCATACGTGCATCCAGGTCGTTGCCATCGGCCACTGCTCGGGGTAAATACACACTGATCAGGCGCATCGCCTCCAGTGCGATGCCCTCCGCCATGGGATGAAAACTCGGCGCACAAAAAGCTTCCAGATTGTGGGACAGGGCGTCCATTCCGGTGGCCGCGGTGATATTGGCCGGCAGGCCGCAGGTGAGCTCCGGATCGAGAATCACCTGTGCGGGTAACATCCTGGGGTGGAAAATAATGCGTTTAATCTCGGCTTCCTCGTCGGTAATGACCGAGGAGCGCCCCACTTCAGAACCGGTGCCCGCAGTGGTAGGCACCGCGATCACTGGCGCCATGGCGTCTTCATTCACACGCAGATAGTTATCCTCCACATCCTCAAAATCCCACAGCGGACGACTCTGCCCCGCCATCAACGCAATCGCCTTAGCCGCATCCAGTGCGGAACCTCCGCCCACCGCAAGCACCCCATCGTGCTCACCAGTGCGGAATACCGTCAGCCCTTCAATCACGTTCTGGCCGGTAGGGTTGCCCTTAATGTTGGCGAACATGTCGACGCGCAACCCATTTTCCTCACAGTGGTTGAGGATATTGTTGATAAACGGTAGTGAAGCCAGCCCCGGGTCCGTTACCAGCAGGGGGGCGCGCATGCCGAATTCGAAGCACAGGGATGGCAGCTCCCGCACACGTCCCGCACCGGCGCGGATGGCCGTGGGGTAATTCCAGTTGGCAGAGAGATGTGGGGCACGAACTTCAGTCATTGCAAAATCCACGGTCGGGAAAACCCGGCTTACAGGGTTGTTTTCAGGTGAAAAGATTTCGGGCGCGTCACATGCTCGAAGCCAACACTCGACAGGGTGCAGCCGCGACCGGATTTTCTGACCCCGGTCCAGGCCAGCTCCGGATCCAGGTAATCGCACCGGTTGAGAAATACCGTACCGGTATGCAAACGATCCCCAAGGGCAATGGCCGCTTCCGTATCCGCGGAATAAATCGCAGCGGTGAGGCCGTATTCACTGTCGTTCATTAACGCCAGGGCCTCGTTATCATCGGCGACCGACATCACGCCCAGCACCGGCCCGAAAGACTCTTCACTCATCACGCGCATCTCGTGATTCACACCGGTGAGTAACTGCGGTGCCATATAGGCACTGCCCCGTCGATCCAATGCAAAATCCCCGCCATCGATGTGAGCCGTGGCACCCTGCTGCACCGCTTCATCAATCTGGTCCCGCACAAAATCTGCGGCTTCTGCCCGCACCAGGGGGCCGAGGGTGGTATCCGGTTGGTCTGATCGACCGAGACGAAACTGTTGAATCAAGGGTATCGCGCGCTCGATAAATGCATCGAATAGCGAGTGATGAACGTAAGCGCGCTCGATACCGCAACAGGATTGCCCGGAATTGAAAAATGCACCGTCCACCACCGACGATACTGCGTAATCGATGTCGGCATCGGAACGTATATAGGCCGGGTCTTTTCCACCGAGCTCCAATCCCAGAGAAATAAACCGCCCTGCCGCTGCGGCCTCTACCGCCGCGCCCCCGGCCACGGAACCGGTAAACGCGACATGCTGTACATCGCTGCCGATAATGATCTGCTCGGCATCGCGATGCCCGAGATGCAGATACTGGAACACCCCTTCCGGCAACCCGGCTTTGGCAAATGCCTCCACCATCCGTTCGGCACACAACGGAGTTTGCGCCGAGTGCTTTAGCAGCACGCTGTTACCAGCGAGCAATGCAGGCACCACCGCATTGACCGCAGTCAGGTAAGGATAATTCCACGGTGCTATGACGAAAGATACTCCGAGGGGCACCCGCCGGATAAAACGCTGAAATCCAGATTTCTCCGGCAATCGGATATCCGCCAGGGCGGGCTCGGCCAGCGCGGCCATGGTCAGGGCGCGCTCGGCAAAGCCATCTATCTCGCCGCCCGCATACGCGATGGGGCGCCCCATCTGCCAGCAGATCTCCTCGGCCAGGGTGGCCTTTTTCTGTTGCAGCATCGACACTGCCCCGCGCACCAGCGCCACTTTCTGCTGCAGTGGCACTTCGGCCCAGCCAGGCTGCGCGCGCTGGGCGAGATTGAGCGCGTTCTGGATTTCATAGTCCGTGGCGAGAGGGCGCTCGATGTACAGACTGTTATCTATCGGGGAAATACAGCGAAGTTTTTCCATAGGGCTCGAGGGCTTCCTGCCGATACCGGACACTGTGCCGGCCAGATGAATTGCTAGATGATTTCAAAATAGCGCTGCAGTTCCCATTCGCCAATATGACGGCGGTACTCGCGCTCTTCCCACTCGCGGCTTGCAGCAAAGTGATCGACGAAGGCATCGCCAAACAGATCCCGGGCAGCCGCAGATTCTTTGAGCCTTTGCGCCGCGTCCCACAGGGTGCGCGGCAGCGCCAACTCTGCGGGATGATCCGCGGCATAGGCATTGCCGTCCACCGCATCTCCCGGTTGCCAGCCCTGTTCAATACCGTAAATACCGGAGCCCAATGCAACCGCCAGCGCCAGATAGGGATTGGCATCGGCAGCGCCGAGGCGGTATTCCTGACGCTGCGACTTGTCACTTCCGGGAATCACCCTCAGCGCGGCGGTCCGGTTTTCTACCCCCCAGGTAGCGTCGGTCGGTGCCCAGAAGCCAGGAATCAGCCGGCGGTAACTGTTGATCGTGGGCGCCACCATACACAGTAATTCCGGCATCAGACGCTGCTGGCCGGCAAGAAACTGTCGCTGAACATCGCTCATCGAATGGGGGGCGTCCTTAGCGAAAAAGGCCGACTTGTTGTCGCTCTTGTTGCGCAGCGAAAGATGGATATGCCCACTCTGGCCGGGATAGTCATTGGACCATTTGGCCATAAAGGTCGCCATTAACCCACGTCGCTCCGCCAGCACCTTGATAAAGGTCTTGAACAGCGCCGCCTTGTCACCCGCCGCCTCCACACTGTCTACAGTGATCGCCGCCTCGAGCACTCCCGGACCGGTCTCGGTATGTAGCCCTTCTATGGGGAAATCCATCTGCTGTGCCAACTCGAGGATCTCGTGGTAGAGATCCGCGTGCACCGAGTTGCGGATCATCGAGTAGCCGAACCAGCCCGGAGTGAAAGGCTTGAGGTCGCGATACCCCTTGGCGCGGGCGGAGTCCGGCGTTTCGTCGAACACAAAAAACTCGTACTCGAGCGCGCCATAGGGCGCAAACCCGGCCTTCTCGCAGCGCTGGATCACCCGCCGCAATAGGGCCCGCGGGCATACCACCTCGGCGGAATCGGAGAACTCCGCCAGAAACAGCAGCATCCCGTCCTCGAATGGGACCTCACGACAGGTGTAGGGCAGAATCCTGACCGGCGCATCCGGATAGCCGGTATGCCAGCCGGTGTAGCGGGTGTTATCGTAAAGCTGGTCCTGCACATCCCACCCCAGCACCACGTCACAGAAGGCAAACCCATGGTCCAGCGCGGAGAAGAATTTCTCGCGGCTCATGTACTTGCCGCGCATCACACCGTCGTTATCAAACAAGCCCACCTTTACGTGGGTGAGGCCGCGGGCCTCCACAATGCGCTTGGCATCCGCGATGCTGCGAACCTGGCGCGGACTGGGTACAGGGTCATCACTGACAGCGCTCGAGGAAGACAGGGAGTTCGTTGCCGCCGGGGATGATGGCAGCTCGGTGGATTCGTCCATGCTGGGCTCCGTTATTGTGACCGAGCCGTCGCCTCCGGCGACGGACGGATTCCTGCACTCAGCATAGTTCACGGGCGCGGGCTCTGCCGGTACAGATCACCAAATCCGAACAAAATTTGAGCAGTCACGCTGACGGCTATGTTAGCGGACGCTCAGGGTATATAATCCGGCCTCCAAATTTTTGACCCACACAACTTCATTCAGGACCAGCAATGAGCTTCGACAAGGTTTCCCCTGGCAAAGAACTGCCCAACGATATCAACGTAATCATCGAGATCCCGGCCAACCACGATCCGATCAAATACGAAGTCGACAAGGACGCAGACGCGGTATTCGTAGACCGTTTCGTAGCTACCCCGATGTTCTACCCGGCCAACTACGGTTACGTACCCCAGACCCTGTCTGAAGACGGCGACCCCCTGGACGTGCTGGTTGTTGCCCCGTACCCGGTAATGGTTGGCTCCGTAATCCGCTCCCGTGTGATCGGCGTACTGAACATGACCGACGAATCCGGTGTAGACGCCAAGCTGCTGGCGGTACCGCACACCAAGCTGACCAAGCTGTACGATCACGTCAACGAAATCGGCGACCTGCCGGAGCTGCTGATCAAGCAGATCGAGCACTACTTCGAAAACTACAAAGCGCTGGAAGCGGGCAAGTGGGTGAAAGTAGACGGCTGGGCCGACGCTGACGCTGCACGCAAAGAAGTTATGGCTTCCCGCGAGCGCTACCTGAAAGAAGAAGGCTAATCGCCCGACTCTTTTCAAAAAGCCGGCTTTAAGCCGGCTTTTTTGTGCCTGAAATTAACGCTCCAACTATTTCCCCAACTTCCTCAACGCTCGCGGCGAAGGTGCCGATACCGGGTACAGCCTTGTGAGACCTTCGAAAAAAGGGA
>NZ_LZDE01000344.1 GCF_002009015.1 Microbulbifer mangrovi
CGGCAGTCGTAGCTGCTGGTGGTCGGTTGCGAGCCGAAACGGACGTAAAGGTCTGCATCTCCAGCCCCGCCAGACATCTGTACATCAAGCGAGGACATTCCCGATGCCACATTCAGGGTGAAGTGCTGCCAGGAACTCCGGTTGCCGGAGAGGTTGTTCTCTACCCAACCATCGCCGTCGTTACCGCCACCGGTGTCCTCGTTAAAGCTGCCTACCAGGCTGACACCAGAGAAGCTGCTGTAGGCCCGAACCATGACGTAGTAGGTGCCGGCCTGCACATTGGAAATATTGCAGGTCTCACTGTTGCCGCCGATATAGGGGCGGCAATCGTAGCTGGCGGTGGTGGGTGCAGAGCCGTAGCGCACGTAAAGATCCGCATCTCCACTGCCGCCAGAGATCTGGAAGCTCAGGTTGCTCGCGCCCGCTGGTACCTCCAGGGTGTAGTGGAGTTCCTCGCCGGTGCTGCCGGAAAGGCTGCTCTCGGTAACCCCGTTTTCCAGTTCGCCGCCACCGGGGTTGCCGCCACCGCCGCCACAGCTGGCAGTGGATACGCCGACGGTATCAAATGCAGATGAAACCGCGGCAGCATCGTAAGCGAGGTCGGCTGTCGCCGACATGACCCCGCAAGCCGCATCGACGTAGTTAGAGGTGGAACTCCAGTACATCTGGTTCGCCAGTACGAAGATGTCGAATGCCTTGCGTGTGTCCCAGCCACTGGTGTTGGCGATCAGATAGAAGGCGCGATTGAAGACCCCAGAGCTATGATGCACGTCCATACCGGAGTAGTAGTCGGAGGCGTGCCCGATAGAGCTTCCATCCAGAGTGGGGTCTTCCATATACCGCAGCGCGCCGTTGGCCTTGTAGATGTCGGCACCTACCAGCCAGTCGTTGCTGCCGCGCATGTAAAACTCCGCGGCCTCACCGGCCATATCGGAAAAAGCTTCGTTGATGCCGCCGGACTGGGCGGAGTACTGCAGACCGGAGTTCTGCTCGGTAAAGCCGTGGCTCACTTCGTGGGCAGATACATCCAGGCTGACCAGTGGGTGGAATGTACTGCCGCCATCCCCGAAGGTCATCTGGCTGCCGTCCCAGAATGCGTTTTCGTAATTGTTGCTGTAGTGCACGCGCATCCGCAGTTTCTGGGTTAGCGGTGCGGTGTTATACCAGTCGCTGTACAGCCCAAAAACCACGCCGCCAAAGAAATGCGCATCGTTGAGCGGTGAGTAAGCGCCATTAATGGTTTTGTAATCGTTGTACGGACAGGTAAATGAGAAAACACTGCCACCGCTGGTTCGGTTGTCCATGTCGACAGTTTCAACGTCGGGTGTATCCATGCGGCAGCTGCTGTCTACCTGCATGGCGGGAAAGTCAGTGCCGTATTCGTAGCGCCCGGTCTTCTGGTTGCCGCCAGGGCCGGTGGCATCCTGATGGGCAAGCCCATCCCAGTGCTCTATGACTTCACCGGTCAAGGCGTCGATGAAGTAGAAGGGGCGTGACGGTTCATCCCCGTATTCCACCCAGCTTACCAGGTACGCAAGGCGTGCATGGTTTTGGCTATCCACGTGAATATACAACTGCTGCTTCTGGTTTTTGGCAGCGAGTTTCAGTTCCGGCATCGACAGTGCGCCGTTGATCTCTCCCTGTTGTGCACGCTGGTTAACCATATGGCCCATGGCGCGTTGGATAGCGTTGGAAGCCTGGATGGATGGTTTGGTAGACGGCACGTCCAGGGTCAGGCCCATCAAGACATCACCGCTCACCTGTGCAGATACCCCCTGGCCGGCACTGGTAACCGTTTGCCCCCATACGGGAATTCCCTGGTGTGTCTGGCGGTATCGTTTAACAACCTTTCCGTTCGGCAGGGTGCGGGAACGGATTTCCTCTAGTGCGATGTCGGTGCCACTAGTCGCTGCGAGTGCTTGAGGGGAGAGCATGTCCGGGGTGGCCGGAACGCGGTCCGCCGCATGGGCGCTGATCGCAAGTGCAAGTGTGCAACTGATTCCTAGAAAACGCGTCATTGCAAATTATTCCTTATTGTTCGGATTGCTTTTCGAAATTCGAATTCCTGAGGGGTCGCCTCTGCAGCGCGCGCAATACGAATGCGCGGCAAGTACGCGCGCACTGCCATTCGATTTCAAAAAAATGGAAGGTAAGACTGCAGAAGACGAACTTGAGTACGGGGTACGCGAAGTAGAAGCAGGCAGAGGGGACTGACTGCTTACTGGGGGGCACTCAACTTTCTCAAACCGAAGATGCCCGGGGTTACCGGACTGTCTGGATAGTACCCCTCGTACTCACATTTACAATCTAGTGGTGATAGTGAGGCTAAGATCTTGCAGTTTTTTAAACTGTATTGAGGAATTGGTCGCACAAACGAGCTGACTATCCCGCCTGAAATAGTCAGTTTGTACGCCTGTACTGGTGGCGTTTGGCGTGAAGAACTACTTGCAGCTAGTACGTCCGTGTTAACTCATTTGGGCGCGGGGCGCAGCATCTCGATATGTGGGATGCCATCTTCGTCGTAGGTTTCTGAACATTGCTCAAAACCAAGCGCTTCATAAAACCGCTTTAAATACAGTTGCGCCGAAATACGGATGCGCGCTTTCGGATATTCTTGCAGCGTATGTTCAATCCCCAGTCGCATCAGTTCTCTCCCAATGCCTGTGCCGCGCACGCTACTCCGCGTTAGCACCCGGCCGATGGAAGGCTCGGCATATTTTTTCCCCGGTGATACAACACGCAGGTAAGCGAGCAGGGCGGGGGCTTCTGAATCGGTATCCCAACATGCGAAATGCCACGCATGCTGATCTTTGCCATCGGTGTCCTGGTAGGCACATTCCTGCTCGACGACGAAGACCTCCTGGCGCGCGCGCAGGATTTCGTAGAGTTCGGTAGATGTCAGCTGGTCGAAAGAAGACCAGCGATAGTGGTGCTTGGGTGTAGGCTTTGGCATGGGAGTATTGTAGAGGGTAATTGTCGATTCTTGTCTAGCTCAGGCTAAGCCCACTCTGCAGGTGCTCGGCGAGACGCATTGCGGCCTCACTGGGGCGGCGGTTCTTGAAGTGGAGCCCGATGGAAATTTCCCCCAGCTTCGGCAGCGTGCGGGATGGGCGGAGTATTCGCAGGGATTCGGGAACGGTGCTGCGGGTGAGGGCGGTAATCCCGAGCCCCGCTTCCAGGGCAGACTGGATACCGTTGAGATCGGGAATGGTGAACACATTGCGCGAGGCGATGCCGGCAGCCTGCAGCACCGACTCCGCGCGCTTGCGGTACATGCACCCCTCCGGAGCCAGCACCAGCGGCAGCGGCTTTAGCAGGTGCGCCGAGTGCTTGTGGCTGGCAACCCATACCAAGTCATCGCGAATCACCAGCTGCCCTTCGGCCGTGTCCGGCTTTTCCTGCAGTGCCAGAATCAGATCAAACCTGTCTTTCTGCCCCTTCGCCAGCAGGTTGCGGCTGAGGTCACTGGTAACTTCCAGGGAAACCTCGGGGTAGCTCTGTGAAAACTGGCCGATGATGCGCGGCAGTAGCACCGAGGCAAACTCGCTGGGGATTCCCAGGTGCAGCTTACCGGTCACGGATGCGCCACTGAACTCGAACACCAGCTCGTCATTGAGGGCGAGGATCTTCTTGGCCTGGTCGTAGACCCGCAGGCCGCTTTCGGTCAGGTTCAGGGTGCGTCCGGAGCGCAGCAGCAACTGCCTGCCCAGGCGTTCTTCCAACTCCTTGATCTGCCGACTGATCGCAGGCTGTGTGCGTGCGAGCAGTTCCCCTGCCTGACTGAAACCGCCGCAGTCCACCACAGTGACCAGGGTGCGCAGCCATTCGGTGGGGAGATTCTTGTGGGATAGCTGCATAAGAAAATCTTATAGATGGATCAGAAGTATAAATTTAACAGATTCTATCGGCGGGGCTAGCATCGCTCAATAAATAAGAGTCAGAGCCTGGAATCAGGAGAGAGCCATGGACCCCGTAGAGACCCACCTCAAAGCCGTCGACGGCGAAGTATTTGCCGCAATTGAAGCCGAGCGCGCGCGTCAGGAAGCGCATATCGAGCTGATCGCATCCGAGAATTACACCAGCCAGGCGGTGATGGCCGCACAGGGCTCGGTACTCACCAACAAGTACGCCGAGGGCTATCCCGCCAAGCGTTACTACGGCGGCTGCGAGCATGTCGATGTGGTAGAGCAGCTGGCGATCGATCGGGCCTGCGAACTGTTCGGCGCCGAGTATGCCAACGTGCAGCCACACTCCGGTTCCCAGGCCAATGCCGCGGTATATATGGCGCTGCTACAGCCGGGTGATACCTTCCTTGGCCTTTCCCTGGATCACGGTGGGCACCTGACTCACGGCGCCAAGCCGAACTTCTCCGGCCGCCTGTACAACGCGGTGCAGTACGGCCTCAACCCAGAGACCGGCGAAGTGGATTACGACGAGGTGGAGCGGCTGGCGCTGGAGCACAAGCCGAAAATGATCGTGGCCGGTTTCTCGGCCTATTCCCAGGTGATGGACTGGGGCCGCTTCCGCACCATCGCCGACAAGGTCGGTGCCTATCTGTTCGTGGATATGGCGCATGTGGCCGGTCTGGTGGCGGCGGGTCTGTATCCGAACCCGGTACCGTTTGCCGACGTGGTGACCACCACCACCCACAAAACCCTGCGCGGCCCTCGCGGCGGCCTGATTCTGGCTCGCGACCCCGAGGGGCTGGGCAAGAAATTCAATTCGTTGATCTTCCCCGGAATTCAGGGCGGCCCACTGATGCATGTGATCGCCGCCAAGGCGGTGGCATTCAAGGAGGCACTGGCACCAGAGTTCGTGGCGTACCAGCAGCGCGTGATTGATAACGCCAAAGCCATGGCGGCGGTGTTTATGGGGCGCGATTTCGACATCGTGTCCGGTGGTACCGAAAACCATCTGTTGCTGATCGATTTGAGCAAGCGCGGCGTCACCGGCAAGGCCGCGGATGCGGCGCTGGGTGCGGCGCATATCACCGTGAACAAGAACACCGTGCCCAATGATCCGCAGTCCCCGTTTGTGACCAGCGGTGTGCGTATTGGCACCCCGGCGATTACCGCGCGTGGCATGGGTGCCGCAGAGGCGGAACAGCTGGCCAGCTGGATGTGCGACATCCTCGAGAAACTGGAACAGCCGGAAGCTCTGGCGGAAGTTCAGGCGCAGGTGCGCGCTGACGTTTCCGCACTGTGTGCGCGCTTTCCGGTCTATCCGGCGCACGGAGCGCGCTGATTATGTCGCTGAGTGTTTTTGATCTGTTCAAGATCGGTATCGGTCCATCCAGTTCCCATACGGTGGGACCGATGAAGGCTGCGGGCCTGTTTCTGCAATTGCTGCGAGACAGGGGCAGCTTCGCGGATGTAACGCGGGTCACCGCGCATATGTTCGGCTCCCTCGGTGCTACCGGCGTTGGTCACGGTACTACCAAGGCGGTGATGCTGGGGCTAGAGGGCGAGCAGCCGGAGCTGGTGGATACCAATACCGTCGATGAACGTGTCGCCGCGATCGAGCAGTGCTGCAGCCTGAATCTGGACGGCGAGCGGGTAATCGCCTTTGACCCACAGCAGGATCTGTTGCTGATCGGCGAGGAAGAGCTGCCACTGCACGCCAATGGCATGCGCTTTACCGCGCTGGATGTGCACGAGCGGGTTCTGGTGGAGGAGGTCTATTACTCCATCGGCGGTGGCTTCGTGGTGACGGAAGCTGAGGCGCAATCGGAAAATGCGCTGGAGCAGGCGCTGGCGGTACCTTACGAGTTTGATACCGCGGAAGCGTTGTTGGCGATCTGTGCGCGCGAAAACCTCAAGATCAGCGACGTGATGCTGGCCAATGAGGCAGCCTGGCGCAGCGAAGAGGAAACCCGTGCGGGCCTGATGAAAATCTGGCAGGTGATGCAGGGCTGCGTCACCAACGGTATGCACAACGAGGGCATTCTGCCCGGTGGCCTCAAGGTAAAACGCCGCGCGGCTAACCTCTACCAGCAACTGCGCAGCCGCCCGGAAGCCTGTCTGTCCGATCCGTTGTCTGCACTGGACTGGGTGACCCTGTATGCGCTGGCGGTGAACGAGGAAAATGCTGCGGGCGGTCGTATTGTCACTGCACCCACCAATGGTGCCGCCGGCATTATTCCTGCGGTGCTGCATTATTTTATGCGCTTCTCCAGAAGTCCCACCGAAGAAGATGTTATCCGCTTCCTGCTCACCGCGGCCGCGGTGGGCATTCTGTTTAAGAAAAATGCCTCCATCAGTGGCGCCGAAGTGGGGTGTCAGGGAGAAGTGGGCTCTGCCTGCTCCATGGCCGCGGCCGGTCTTGCAGAGGTGCTGGACGGCACGCCGCAACAGGTGGAAAACGCTGCGGAAATCGCCATGGAACACAATCTCGGCCTGACCTGTGATCCGGTGGGCGGCCTGGTACAGGTGCCCTGTATCGAGCGCAATGCCATGGCTTCGGTGAAGGCGATCAGCGCCGCGCGTATGGCGCTGCGCGGAGACGGTGAGCATTTTATCTCCCTCGACAAAGTCATTCGTACCATGCGCGACACCGGTCGCGATATGCAGGACAAATACAAAGAAACTGCGCGTGGTGGCCTGGCAGTGAATGCCATCGATCTGCCCGTCAGCGTTATCGAATGTTAAGGAATCAAAATCATGAGTAACGAAGAACGCAAGACGCCGTTGTACGACCTGCACAAGGAACTTGGCGGCAAGATGGTGCCTTTTGCGGGCTATGCCATGCCGGTCCAGTACCGCGCGGGTATCGTGCAGGAGCACCTGCACACGCGAGAAGCGGTGGGTGTATTCGATGTTTCCCATATGGGGCAGCTGGTGGTTAGCGGTAGTGGTGCGGCGAGTGTGCTGGAAAAACTGCTGCCGATCGACGTACAGGCGCTGGCAATCAACCAGCAGTGCTACGCAGTGATGACCTCGGAAGCCGGCGGTATTCTCGATGACCTGATCATTACCCGCTGGGGCGAGGATGAGTTTTTCCTGGTGGTGAATGCGGCCACTGCAGCGGCGGATATCGCTCATCTGCAGCAACACCTGCGCGGTTGCGATATCCGTGTACTCGGCCAGCAGGCGCTACTGGCGGTTCAGGGGCCCATGGCCGGTGAGCTGATCGGGGAGCTCGCACCCGCAACCCGCGCGCTGACGTTTATGCACGGCGCTCGCGTCGAGCTGTTTGGCGAAGACTGTTACGTGACGCGCTCCGGTTATACGGGTGAAGACGGGTTCGAAATTTCTGTTGCTGCCAGTGCGGTGGAGAAGGTTGCCCGCAAACTGCTGGAGGACGGTCGCGTGCAGATGATCGGTCTCGGCGCCCGCGACACCCTGCGCCTGGAAGCCGGGCTGTGTCTATACGGCAATGATATGGATAGCGATACCACACCAGTCGAAGCGAGCCTGCTGTGGAGCATCGCCAAGTCCCGCCGCGCCGATGGCGCCAAGGCGGGCGGCTTCCTCGGAGCCGACGTAGTGCTTGGTCAGATTGCCGATGGCGTTGCGCGCAAGCGCGTGGGCTTCTCCGTGGAGGGCAAGATCCCGGTGCGTGCCGGTGCCGACATCATCGACGAGGCCGGCAACGTGGTGGGCAAGGTCACCAGTGGCGGATATGGCCCCACCCTGGGTGCCGCTGTTGGTATGGCGTATGTGGATCGCGGCTACGAAAAAACCGGAACGCATTTGCAGGCGCTGGTGCGCGGGAAAACGGTTCCCATCGCCGTGTCCAAGACACCGTTTGTACCCCAGCGCTATTACCGCGGCTGAGTAACGCCACAATCAAAAATCGAATTTCAGGGAAAACAACATGAGCAATGTGAAATACACCGAAAGCCACGAGTGGTTCTCCATCGATGGCGATGAAGTCACCGTGGGCATTACCGATTTTGCCCAATCGCAGCTGGGTGATGTGGTTTATGTGGAGTTGCCGGAAGAGGGTGCCGAGCTGGCGGCTGGTGACGAGGTTGCGGTCATCGAATCAGTGAAAGCCGCAGGCGATATATCCCTGCCATTTGCGGCAACCGTGGTCGCCATCAACGGCGCATTGCCGGACGATCCGGAACTGGTAAATAGCGATCCCATGGGCGAGGGCTGGTTTATGCGTGTGCGCCCGGAAAACCCCGCCGACCTTGACCAGCTGCTGAGTGCGGATGCCTACACCGCGCTGGTAGACGGCGAGTAATTCTCACGGGAGGAGACCCAGATGCTGCAAGCGAAGCACACCCTGCGCGACCTCGAACGTCGCGACGAATTTACCCATCGCCATATTGGTCCGTCGAGTGACGATCTTGCGCTTATGCTGGAAGCCCTGGGGCATACCAGTATTGAAGCGTTTATCGACGAGGTCGTTCCGGGCGGAATCCGCATGCCTGAGGCACTGGCATTGCCCGAAGGATTGCCCGAGCATGAAGCACTTGCAGAACTGCGCACCATGGCGAGCGACAACAAGTCGTTCCGCTCCTTTATCGGCCAGGGGTATTACGGCACTCGCACACCCAATGTGGTATTGCGCAATATTCTGGAAAATCCAGCGTGGTACACCGCCTATACCCCGTACCAGCCGGAGATTTCCCAGGGCCGCCTCGAGGCTCTGTTCAACTTCCAGACTATGGTCAGCGACCTCACCGGTATGGACCTGGCCAATGCCTCAATGTTGGATGAAGCCACGGCGGCGGCGGAGGCCATGACCCTGTGTCAGCGCATGTCGAAGTCCAAGGCGCAGGCATTTTTTGTGGATCGCGATTGCTTGCCGCAGACCATCGACGTTCTGCGGACTCGCGCGGAGCCGCTGGGTATCGAGGTGATCGTCGGCGACCCAGAAATGGAACTCGACGCGAGCCAGGTGTTCGGCGTACTACTGCAGTACCCGGGCGCCAGTGGTGCGGTGTGCGATTACCGCGCGGTAATCAAGGCGGTGCACGAGCAGCGCGGCCTGGCGGTTATGGCTGCGGATATTCTGAGTCTGGTACTGCTGACTTCGCCGGGTGAACTGGGGGCCGATGTCGCTGTTGGTTGCACCCAGCGTTTCGGTGTTCCCATGGGCTTTGGTGGTCCGCACGCGGCATACATGGCGACCCGCGCATCCTACAAGCGTTCCTTGCCCGGTCGCCTCGTCGGGCAGTCCATCGATGCCAATGGCAAGCCTGCCTATCGTCTCGCGCTGCAGACCCGGGAACAGCATATCCGTCGTGAGAAGGCTACCTCCAATATCTGTACCGCACAGGTTCTGCTGGCGGTAATGGCCTCCATGTATGCGGTGTATCACGGTCCCCAGGGGCTGCGCATCATTGCCGCCCGAGTACATTACCTGACCAGTGTACTCGCGCTGGGATTGCAGGAAATCGGATTCGAGCTGGAGAACGATAGCTGGTTCGACACGCTTACTGTACGTGTTGAGGGCGGCAGCGCAAAGGTACACGATGCGGCGAAGCGCCGGGGTCTCAACCTGCGGATTATCGACGGCGAGCGCGTGGGGGTTTCCCTCGACGAAACTGCGACCCGCGAAGACGTGGAAATGCTGTGGTCGCTGTTTGATGCGGATAACCGTTTAAGCTTCGACGCCATTGAGACCCGCGAAGCACCGGTGTTGCCGGGCAACCTGCTGCGCAACGGCGCGCTGCTCAGTCACGAGGTGTTTAACCGCTACCATTCCGAAACTGAAATGCTGCGCTACCTGCGCACCCTGGCGGATCGGGATATTGCGCTGGATCGCTCGATGATTCCGCTGGGCTCCTGCACCATGAAGCTGAATGCCACCGCAGAAATGCTGCCGGTGACCTGGCCTGAATTTGCCAATGTGCATCCGCTGGCGCCCGCAGAGCAGGTGAAAGGTTACAGCGCGATGATCGATAGCCTGGAGTCCATGCTGTGTGAGATCACCGGCTACGACGCGATTTCCCTGCAACCGAATGCCGGTTCCCAAGGTGAGTACGCGGGGCTGCTCGCGATCCGTGCCTATCACGCCAGCCGAGGAGAAGCAGACCGCGATATCTGCCTGATTCCGAGCTCAGCCCACGGCACCAATCCTGCCTCCGCGCAGATGTGTGGTATGCGTGTGGTCGTAGTCAAATGCGATGACAGCGGTAATGTCAGCCTCGATGACCTGCGCGCGAAGGCGAGTGAACACGCCGAGCGACTGGCGGCGATCATGGTGACCTATCCCTCGACCCACGGTGTATTTGAGGAAGGAATCCGTGAGATCGCTGAGATAGTCCACGGCCATGGCGGACAGGTGTATATCGACGGCGCCAATCTCAATGCCATGGTGGGCCTGTGCCAGCCTGGCAAGTTTGGGGGGGATGTTTCCCACCTGAACCTGCACAAAACCTTCTGTATTCCCCATGGCGGTGGTGGTCCGGGTGTGGGGCCGGTGGCGGTTGGCGCGCATCTGGCGGAATTCCTGCCGGGCGCGGTATCTGCCAGTAGCAAGGGCATGGCCCTGGCTGGCCGCAACGGTGCGCCGGTTTCTGCGGCCACCGCAGGTAGTGCGAGTATCCTGCCGATTACCTGGATGTATATCCGCATGATGGGGCGCGATGGATTGCGCAAGGCTACTGAGCTGGCGATCGTGAACGCGAACTATATCGCCGCGCGCCTGCAGGACAGCTATCCGATTCTGTATCGCGGTGCCAATGGCCGCGTGGCCCACGAGTGCATCGTGGACCTGCGACCACTGAAGGAAACCAGCGGAATTTCCGTCGACGACGTGGCCAAGCGCCTGATCGACTATGGTTTCCACGCGCCTACCATGTCTTTTCCAGTAGCCGGTACCCTGATGATCGAGCCCACGGAAAGCGAGTCGCTGGAAGAGCTGGATCGCTTTTGCGATGCGATGATTCAGATTCGCGCGGAGATTGCCAGGGTGGAGCGGGGCGAGTGGTCGTTGCACAGCAATCCGCTGGTCAATGCACCGCACACTGCGGAAGTACTGGCTGCGGAGCCCTGGGACAACGCCTATAGTCGTGCCGAGGCGGTGTTCCCCCTGGAAAGCCTGCGCCAGCGAAAATACTGGCCGCCGGTGGGACGGGTGGACAATGTTTACGGGGATAAAAACCTGGTGTGTTCCTGCCCGCCGATGACGGACTATATGGAAGACTGAAAAAAAAGCGCAGCCCTCGGGCTGCGCTTTTTTTGCTTTCGTTTTTCACGCGAGTGATTAGTCGCGGGTAATCCGATAGCAGGGAATGTACTCTTTGCCTGGCAGTTTCATACGGTGCTGTTTGGCAAAGGATTCCAGCAGGGTATCCATACTGCGCATCAACTCCGGGTCCCCATACAGCTCATAGGGGCCGTTCTTCTCAACGTTGCGGATACCTTCGTCTTTCACATTGCCGGATACAATGCCGGAAAAAGCCCTGCGTAAATTCGCAGCCAGCAGGTAGGGCTCCTGATTGGTGTGCAGGGCCAGGTTGCGCATGTTTTCGTGCGTGGGGGCAAAAGGCCTCTGGAACTCCGTGGAAACCTTCAGCTGCCAGTTGAAGTAATACGCATCGCCACCTTCCTTGCGGTATTGGCGCACAGCCTGGATACCTTTGGCCATTTGCCGGGCCACTTCCTCCGAGTCGTCGATGATGATCTGGTACTTGGAGCGGGCCGCTTCCCCCAGGGTGGAGGCAATAAACTGGTCGATGCGGATGAAATAGTCAGCGGCGCTGGCCGGGCCGGTAAAAATAACCGGGAAGGGCTGGTTCCGGTTGTCCTCGTGCAGGAGGATCCCGAGCAGGTAAAGGATTTCTTCGGCGGTACCCGCGCCACCGGGAAATACGATAATGCCGTGGCCGGTACGTACAAATGCTTCCAGACGCTTTTCAATGTCGGGCATGATCACCAGCTCATTGACGATCGGGTTGGGTGCTTCCGCCGCGATGATGCCGGGCTCACTGATACCAAGATATTGTCCGTGGCGGTAGCGTTGCTTGGCGTGACCGATGGTGGCACCTTTCATTGGCCCTTTCATTGCCCCGGGCCCGCAGCCGGTGCAGATATCCAGATGGCGTAACGCCAGCTGGTAACCCACGCGCTTGGTGTAGTCGTACTCTTCCTGAGAGATGGAATGACCGCCCCAGCAAACCACCAGCCTGGGGGTGCGGTCCCCATCGAAGGTGCCCGCATTGCGCAGGATATGAAAAACCGCATCGGTAACACCCTGCGCGGATACCAGGTCGTAGCGCGGGTCGCCGGTAATTTCGCTGTTCACATAAATGATGTCGCGCAGTACTGCGAACAGGTGCTCGGCAATCCCCTGAATCATCTTGCCATCGACGAACGCGGACGCCGGGGCGTTTTTTACTTCCAGTTTGACACTGCGCTCTGTGGGCACCACGGCGATATCAAAATCGGCGTATTTCTCCAGCAGTTCCTTGCCGTCATCCATGTAGTTTCCACAGTTCAGAACGGCGAGGGAACAGTTGCGGAAAACCTGATAGTGGGGGCCGTGGCTGTGGCGGGTCAGTTTATGAATTTCGTATTTGGACAGAATGTCGAACTGTCCGGTGGGGGATACCTGTGCATCAACGAGATCTGTAGACATGCAAGCCTCAAGCGGCGCTGTAAGCTTCTACGGGGCAATCAGTGCTGTACAGCCGTTATACCAATTTATTTGATTGCGCTTGCTTTTACATTACGCCACTGGCGGGATTTTGGGCGTTGGATTGGATGATTTGAGCGCCAATATTCGTAATCCCGCCGTTGGGCGCTGTTTGGCTGAGAAATAGCGGCACCGGAGTGGCACTCCGGCGCCTAAAAAATAACCTCAGAATGTGGCTGCGTCTATCACATAGCGGAAACGCGCTTTCTTGTTGACTACGTTGGCCCAGGATTCGTTGATTTGATCCGCCTTGATCAGCTCGATTTTAGGCAGGACTTTATTGTCCGCGCAGTAATTGACCACATCCTGTGTATCTTTCATACCGCCTATTAATGACGCATTAAAATTAACCCTGGAAGCCGCCAGTGCGAGGTTGTTCAGATTGATCTCAAATTTATCCGGCATGCCTACGTATGTGAAATCCCCGTAGGGTTTTACCGTCGAGGCGTAGCTGGCCACATCATACTGGTAGGGAATGGTGGAAATCATGTAATCCAGCTTGCCTTTGTAGGCGGCGAGCATTTTGGGATCGTCTACTACGATGACTTCTTTTGCACCAAAGGATTTGATGTCTTCGACTTTATCCGGGGAGGTGGTAAAGGCGTAGACTTCTGCACCCTTGGATACCGCCAGTTTGACTGCCATATGCCCCAGACCGCCAATACCGGCAACGCCGACTTTCTCGCCTTTCTTTAGATCGGCCTTGAGGATGGGGGTGTAAGTGGTGATGCCGGCACACAGCAGCGGAGCGGCTTCCTCGAAGCTGATGTTCTCCGGGATATGTACCGCGAAATGGTCTTTTACCACAATGTTGGTGGAGTAACCGCCCTGGGTAATCCCGGTTGGGGAACGCTTGTCCGGGTAGCCGTAGGTGAAGAGGGTTTCGCTGTGATACTGCTCTTCATTCTCCTTCATGTCTTTGCAATCCATACAGCTGTCTACCATACAGCCGACGCCGGCGCGGTCGCCGATTTTGAACTTTGTGACATTCTTGCCTACGGCGGCAACCACGCCAACAATTTCATGGCCCGGCACCTGCGGGTATTGCTGCTTGCCCCAGTGCCCCTTCATCTGGTGAATGTCTGAGTGACAGATGCTGGCGTACTTGATGTCGATCAGTACATCGTTGTCACCGACCGGGCGACGCTCGAATTCCCAGGGAACCAGCTTGCCGGAGGTATCGATGGCCGCGTAACCCTTTGCCTTGATGTTGTTGTTTTGCGGGTTGTCCGCAGCGAACAGGCGAGAAGGGTTGGCCAGTAGCGCGCCGCCACCGGCGAGTGCGCTCCGGTACATGAATTGACGTCGGTTGAGATCTTTCTTTTCAGCCATAAACAATATCCGCTCTAAAAAAGTGTGCTCTGTTGAGGTTTAAATGATTCAAGAAACTTTTCAGGCCTTAGTCGTTGTTGGTTAAAACCGCCTGAATCGCTTGCTGGGTTCTCGCACCTTCCTGGTTGCCGACCTGATCGGTCAACACACTGGCCAGCGCGGTTAGCTGTTGCTCTGTCAGCCCAACATTGCTGGCGATACCTATGTGGGAATTCAGCTGGGAGTCCACGCCATCCATGCTTGCCAGGGCGGACACGGTGGCGATTTCCCTTCCTTTGTAGTCAAGAATTCCCCGGCCGAAGAGGTCGCCAAACAGGTGGCTTTGCAGAAGCACATTGATTGCCGGTGCGAAGTCGAACAACGGACCGGTTACCGGTCTTCCAACCAGTTCGGTCTGTACTTCCTCGCCATACTCCTGGCTGGTCTTGTTGGCGGGCAGGGCAGTGGCCTGTTCGCCTGTCACGTCCTTGATACCCGCTGCCTTGCGCTTTTCTACGGTGTTCATCAGGGTGGCGAGGCCATTCAGAGCGCGGGGGAAGCCGGCGTAGGCATACAGGTGGATCATGATTTCCTTGACTTCATTGATGCTCATTCCTGCGTCCAGTGCTGTAACGATTGCCGCATCAAGGCGCTGCAGATCACCATTTGCGGTAAAGGCTGCTACCGGCACTATATGCTGCTGTTTTGACGTCAATGCATCCGTGCTTTTGTCGCTTTTCATGTTCACCTTTCCTTGGTCGTTTGCCAGATATTCTGAATCCGTAACCTTTTTCTTCCAGACGACGTTCTCACCATCCTTGCTGCCGGTGACGACCAGATGTGTCATGGAGCTGCTGGGCGTCGCGCCGTGCCAGTGGTCAATGTTGGGTGGGCACCACAGGGAATCACCTTCCGTGATCTCGATAATTTTCCCATCGCGGGTTCCGGTGACGCCGGTACCTGAGGTCACGACCATATGCTGACCGGCGGGGTGGCTGTGCCAGGCGGTTCTGGCGCCGGGCTGGAAGGTGACGTAAGCCCCTGAGTAGTGGGCGGTGTCATTGCCGGGAAACAGCATGTCCACTTTTACGTCGCCGGTGAAATAGGTGTCCGGTCCTTTAAAGGACTTTTGCTTACCAGCGGCGTACAGGGTCTGGGAGGTGGCCGATGGTGCGGCCGCGATAGCGAAGTTGGCCAGGCACCCTGTCACTGCAAACAGTACGGACCTGAAAAACCATCCTTTCTTTTGCATGCGTCAATCTCCTTGTGCGTTGCGTTTATCGTCGAGTTGACCTGTGCTCTTTCGTGCTGAACACGAAGGCCCCGGGGCTCTATCAAGACTGACAACTACTATAGATAGTCCCTTCACGTGAGTTGTAGAACATTACTGCTAACCTCTTGCCTATTCCTTTAGGTTTCATGTAGCGGCGTGAAGCGCGATACGGTTTAATCTGGTTGAGTCATAGGCCTTCTGGAACAGATCATCCCAAAAGAGAAATAGGCGAGGGGGTGGCCGGAATGTTCCGGAGCGATAGTAGGCCCAGGGTGGGAGGGCGTGTGATCAGTTGTCGGGGACCATTGATACGCCGATAGTGGTAGGGATGAAAGCTCGGCCTATCCTGTAGGCCTCGGGCATTCTCGTAACCTTAATGTGGTACTACGCACACAGGCGAACAGCCGGTTAGCTTCTTGTCATTCTCTCTAGAGCCCGCGATTTGGCGATGTCCTTCCCTGCAGGGTCGTTGCTACTCAGCTCTGCGGTTTGCGTATTTTCATGAGTGAGACGGTGGATCAGTAGAACATTGATCTGGTTTTCTTGCCTGATCCTATGGGGTATTCGTGAAATGGTGGTCGTGGCTGGGGTGGCAGAGTAAAGTTGCTATCAACAGGAGGGATGCATACATGGCAAATCAAAAGCCCACGAAAAAAGAGTCTGGCAAAGAGATTGGTACGCTCCATAAGTCCCTGGCAGGTGTGATCTCCCGCTGGGTAACCAAGGAGTCGGACTATTCCACGCCGATTCCCAATCTCAACTTTTTCCGGCGAGAGGCGCCTTCGCAGCCGGACTTCTGTCTGATTGAGCCAAGCGTGGTTCTGGTGGTCCAGGGAGAGAAAAAGATCGCGATTGGCGGTGAGGAGTACCCTTACGATAGCTCTCACTTTCTGGTGACCTCTCTGGATCTTCCCGCTACTTCTCAGGTGATTTCTGCGAGCGCTGATAAGCCCTGCCTCGGGTTCGCGCTCAAACTTGATTTGCGCATCCTGGCCGAGCTCGTTGCGCAGGGGAACGTGCCTCCGCCCAGGGAACGAACAGGCGGCAGCATCGGATTGGGTTCGGTGTCAGTAGATATTCTTGAGCCGTTCAATCGCCTGTTGAAACTGATGGATGAACCTGAATCGATCAGTGTACTTGCGCCGCTCATTGAGCGAGAGATTCATTTTCGTCTGCTGATGAGCGATCAGGCAGCCTTGGTGCGGCAGATTGCGTCCGTGGATAGCCACGGCTATCGGGTAGCAAAAGCCATCGATTGGTTAAAGCTGAACTTTGCTTCCTCGCTGAGAGTGGAAGAATTGGCTGCCCGTGTACAGATGAGCGCGCCGACGTTTCATCACCACTTCCGTCAGCTTACTTCCATGAGCCCGCTGCAATACCAGAAGTGGCTGCGCCTCAACGAGGCAAAGAGCTTAATGCTGAATGAGCATCTCGATGCAGCCAGTGCCGCATTCCAGGTCGGCTACGAGAGCCCCTCTCAGTTCAGCCGTGAATACAGCCGCCTGTTCGGCGCACCGCCAAAGCGCGATATCGAGAGGCTGCGCAATCAGTTCAATAATGTTGCCTGAGTCATTTTAGAGCGGCTCCGCTGAGCGATCCGGGCCGGGGAAGTGGTGTTTTGCAATTGTGGCAAGAAACACTGGCACGGCGCGACAGATACCACCGCGATGAGCCATATCGCAATACGGGAAGCGCAGGATGGCTCGCCGGTGGATTGGTTGGAGAAAGTCTCTGACGAACAGTACCAGTCGCCAGTCGAGCCGGACTAAGGGGCGTCAGGCGAAATTTCCGGCGTAAGTATCCAGCCAAATTGCTGGATCAACTGCTGAAAACAGCCCTGGGGCTCGGCTTGAAATAGCATAGCCTCGCCGGTTACCGGGTGTTCCAGTTGTAGCCTGTGCGCATGCAGGAGCAATCTTGCGCAGCCAAACTGATCGGCAAAGAACCGGTTGTGGGTGGACTTCCCGTATTTCGGACATCCGATCAGCGGGTGCGAAATATGCTTGAAGTGCCGTCGGATCTGGTGGCGTCGCCCGGTCTTGAGTTGCACTTCCACCAGAGAGTAGCGACTTGTGGGATATCGATCCACGAGGTAGGGCAATTCGACGGTACCGAGGCGGCGGAACAGCGTAATCGCATCCTGGCGGGGCAGCTCACTTTTGGGGCGCTTGCGCTGGTGTTTGAAGTCCGCAACCGGCGGCAGGGGATGGTCGATCACCCCCTGTTCCGGGCAGTAGCCACGGCAGACAGCGAGGTACTGTTTGATCGAGCTGTCGCTGTCCAGTTGTGCCTGCAGGCCCGCCGCGGCCTCGCTGGTTTTACCGAAAACGATAACGCCGGAAGTAGGCTTGTCGAGGCGATGGACCGGGTACAGGTGAGCGCCGGCGAGATCCCGCAGGTATTGCAGCAGGATTCGGTGTTCGTGGGGATCTATCCCTGAGCGGTGCACCAGCCAGCCCTCCGGCTTGTAGGCGGCAAGCAGGTGTTCATCCTCGAACAGGATGGTGGGCTCGAGGTGACTGGTCATGTCCATGCGCACCTGGCAAGGGGCAGTGGGCGAATCACGGCCATGCACTCAGCGGTGACACATATACCCAGCGCTTCTTGTGCAGTTTGAACAGGGAGATTTCATACAGAGCACGCTCTTCACTTTCTCCTTCTTCCTCGCCCCCATCACTGAACCACGCTTTGAATTCGACAATGGACTTTTTCAGTCCCTGTTTGCTCTTGATGACGTCCAGCCTTGTCCAGCGCGTGTGCAGGTCATTGCCGTCCAGTTCGGGGCAGGTGTCGGGGTGCCATGTCTTTCGCAGGTAGGGGAGGTTGCCGGTCACATACGCGCTGTAGCGGCTGCGCATTAGTGCCTCGGCGGTATTGGGATAGGCTTTGCCGGAGAGATAAATCTCGCAACACTGGCTAAAGGGCTTGCCGGAGCAGCAATAACAGAGGGCTGACATGGTGGTTGAAAGGTTCCCTACATCATGGGCTTGGGGTGGCTGGGGCATATGATAACAGCGGAAAGAAGAACTGACCGGTCAAACATTAAAAGGAAGCAGGTGCCACAGCTGCTAGTCTCTAGGAAGTAGTGGGCACTTTTCAGGTATTGAGATGAGTCGCTGTATTCGAATTCCCATGGCTTTAACTGTCGGAGCGCTGCTTACTGGGGTACTCGTATCGGCCGGAACCGCAATTGCAGATGGTACAGGGGACCAAAGCCAGACTCAGCTGGGTGGCGGGCAGAGTCCGTACCTGAGCTTTTGCCAGGAGCGATTCTATGAAGAGGATGACGGATTGATACGGTGCAATTGGGCCGTCAACTTTAACTACGCGTGCTTTGTGTCCTATCCATCCAACAAGGTCATTCAGCTCGGCTCGAAGATCTCGGGACCTGAGGTCGTGGGGGAGTGCGATAACGGCGAAAAAATCATCAAAATCATGCATTATTAGCACCCGATTGCTATACCGGTAGCTACTTTTCTAATCCATTTAGCCTGGCGCTAAGCTGGTTCCGCCTGTAAATGCCCCTGAGTCAACATGTCAGTGATTTTTCGCTGAAGCTGGTCGTAGGTGAAGGGTTTCTTCAGGCAATCGAGAATACCGTCTTCCACAATTTCCTGTACCTTACTTTCCACACTGTACCCGGTGGCCAGCATGGCTTTTATTTCCGGATTGATCTGCTTTAACTCGGCAAATAACTGCTGCCCATCCATATGGGGCATGATCATATCCAGTAGCACCAGATCAATGTCCGCGAAGTTATGTCGATAGAATGCAATGGCTTCACTGGCGGTGGCGAAGGTGTCTACGTGGTGGCCGTGCATTTCAAACAGGGTTTTTGAATAACTGCGTACAATCGCTTCGTCGTCGACCACCATCATTCGGATGGGGCGCTCGGGTATTTCCCGTTCATTTTTGTTTTTCAGGAGCTTGTTGCAATCCTTGATGATGGGCAGGTAGAGATCAAAACTACTGCCTTTACCGATTTCCGAACGGCACTGGATGGCGCCCTGGTGCATATGGGTTGTACCGTATACGGCTGCCAATCCCAGTCCGGCACCGCGCCCGCTGGATTTGGTGGTGAAAAATGGTTCGAAAATTCTCTGGCGGATCTCTTCCGGCATACCCATTCCGTTATCACTCACATGGATCTGCAGATACTGTCCCGGCTCCAGCTGGAAATCGGAGATCGCCAAGGGTTCGTCCACGGTAATATTCCGGGTACTGAATTCCAGCACGCCTCCGGAGGGCATGGCATCTTTCGCGTTAATTCCCAGGTTGAGCAGCGCGCTTTTCAGTTGTGCGGAATCCCCTTTGACGTGGGGCCGTCCTGCTGACAGCTGTTGTCGAATAACGATTCTGCGGTCGATGGTCCGCTTGAGCATGGTGCACACGTCGCGCACGATGTCGTGGGTGTTGCAGTCGTTAAGCCGGTAAGAGCCTTTGCGGGCAAAGGTGAGCAGTTGCTTGGTAAGTTCCGCGGCGTGGTGCGCGGTGGTAAGGATCTGGCCGGCGTACTGCGCAATTTTCTTGTCGACGGTCATCTGGTGAATGACTTCGGCAAAGCCCGCAATACCGTGCACCATATTGTTGAAGTCGTGGGCGATACCCCCGGCGAGTTCGCCGATGGCTTGCATTTTCTGGGCCTGACGCAGTTCTTCTTCCAGCTGCCGCTGTTTGGTGATGTCGGTGCCAATACTGAGCACGCCGATGGTTTCGCCGTTGTCATCGGTAAGAATTTTGTTGGTCCAGGCTACCCAGACGCTAGAGCCGTTTTTGGTAATGTTTTCGTTGACGTTGTAGCGGTGTTCTTCCGGGTAGTTGCAGATGTGGTCCATCAGTGGGCGCAGATCGCGGCCTGTGCTTTCATTCTCGGGGACGATAGTCCCAACCACGTGTCTGCCGATGATCTCTGCTTCACTGAACCCGAAAAAATTCTGGGCATACTCGTTGAAGAAGGTGATGACACCGCTTTTATCCCAGCGCAGGATGATGGAGTTGGCGTGCTCCACCAGTTCCCGGTAGCGTTCTTCGCTTTTGCGTAGTGCCTCATATACCTCCCGAGAATCTCGTGACGAATCAGGTTGACCGGTATCTACGACAGGCTGTGTTGCGCCTGCATTCATTGGTTTTTCCATCCGTCCATCCTGGATTCAGGGAGAGATGCCAAATTCCAACACGGCGGTTTGCCATTGTCTAGGGCGGCTTCTCGCGCATTCTGTGACCTGCGGCGCAAACAGAATTCATTGGGCAGTACCAGTTGGCAGACTGGCGGATTCCTGAATTGCTGATAGCATGGGATCTGTTTATAAAAATTTCCTAATAACGGTAAAACAAGTAGGAGGGGCAATGCGGCCAGCTCTGGAATCGACAAAGGTGGTGCGACGTCTGTTGGCAACGGCCTGCAGTACGGCTATGGCACTGACGTTAACGGCCTGTGGGGGAGATGAGGAAGCCAGGTCAAAAGGTGCCGATTTTTCCCGGCAGGATGCCTTTCCTTCGACTTATAAAGCGGACGAAGCCGGTCCGGTTTTGATTCGTGGCGCTACTCTGCTGACGGGAACCGGGGAGCAGTTGAACAATACCGATGTGCTGTTGAAAGACGGAAAAATTGCAGCCGTTGGTGAAGAGCTCAAAGTGCCCAAAAAAGGGATGGTGGTTGAGGGGAGCGGCAAGTGGGTAACCCCGGGCATCATCGATGTTCATTCCCATCTGGGTGACTATCCGGCGCCGGCAATCGAGTCCTCCCAGGACGGTAACGAGATGACCGCCCCCAACACCGCGCAGGTATGGGCGGAGCACTCGGTGTGGACCCAGGACCCGCAGTTTGCCCTGGCGCTGGCGGGTGGCGTTACCACACTGCAGATCCTGCCCGGCTCCGCCAACCTGTTTGGTGGTCGCGGGGTAACCCTTAAAAATGTACCCGGGCGCAGTGTGCAGGATATGAAATTCCCCGGTGCACCCTACGGCTTGAAAATGGCCTGCGGCGAGAACCCGAAACGGGTATACGGCGGCAAGGGCACTTTGCCCTCCACGCGCATGGGGAATGTAGCGGGTTACCGCCAGGCCTGGATATCTGCGGCCGCTTACCGCGACAAGTGGGACAATTACCACGAGAACGGTGGCGAGGAGCCGGATCGTGACCTGCAAATGGAAACCCTGGCGGGCGTATTGAACGGCGATATCCTGGTACACAACCACTGCTATCGCGGTGAGGAAATGGCCATCATGATGGACATTGCCAAAGAGTTCGACTTCCAGATTTCCACCTTCCACCACGCCGTCGAGGCGTACAAGGTCGCCGATCTGCTCGCCGAAAATAACGTGTGTGCGGCAATGTGGGCTGACTGGTGGGGCTTCAAACACGAAGCTTTCGATATGACCGAAGCCAATATCGCTATCGTCGACCAGGCCAAGGCCTGTGCCATGATTCACTCGGATTCCGCCATCGGGATCCAACATCTTAATGAAGAAACCGCCAAAGCCATGCTTGCCGGACAGCGTGCCGGTTTCCATATTGAGCCGCGTCATGCGGTGTCCTGGATGACCCTGAACCCCGCACGCGCACTGGGTGTCGATGAAGTTACCGGCAGCCTGGAGAAAGGCAAAATGGCCGATGTGGTGGTCTGGTCCGGCAATCCGTTCAGTGTGTACAGCAAAGCAGAAAAAGTATTTATCGACGGTGTGCTGATGTACGACCGGGATAACCCCGAGCGACAGCCACACAGTGATTTCGAACTGGGTATTCTCAACGCGGAAGGCGAACGCCTGCCGGAAGGAGGGCAGCGCTAATGGGTATTAAGCAGGTATTCAAGATCGGCGCCATCGCCTCTCTGGTTTCTGCGGCGGTTGCCGCACCACTGGCAACCGCGCAGACACTACTCATTAAGGATGCCAAGGTCATCACTCTGGGCGATCAGGGAACCCTGCAGATGGGGGACCTGTTGGTAAAAGACGGTCGTATCGAGCAGGTAGCCGAAGATCTCGGCAACCTGAATGCAGATCTGGTTATCGATGGTCGTGGCAAGGTGGTTACCCCGGGCATCATTGCCCCGAGCAGTGAACTGGGGCTTACTGAAATTGGCGCGGCGGCTTCCACCAACGACAGCGCGATTGAGGATGCGTCTATCGGTGCCGGGTTCAATCCATCGGTGGCTTTTAATCCGCACTCCACCCTGATTCCCTTCAACCGGGCCGGTGGCGTGACCCGCGCGGTTGTGGTGCCGAGCAGTCAGGAGAAAATATTTGCGGGGCAGGGGTTTGCCATCAAGCTCACCGGCGAATTCGACAGCGTTACCAACGGTGCGTTATTGCAAAGAGTCTATTTCGGCGAGTACGGTGCGGAGCTTGCCGGTGGCAGCCGTGCCCGGGCCTACGAGCAGATTGAGGGCGCCCTGGCGCAGGCAAAAGAATACGCGGATAACCGCGATGCAATCCGTCGAGGAGAGTGGCGGGAGCTGGACTTTTCCATCGATGATCTGGAATCCCTGCAGCCGCTGCTAACGGGTGAGCAGCCAGTGCTGATCACTGCGAATAGAGCCAGCGATATTCTGCAATTACTGGTGCTTGCCGAGCAGTACAAGCTGAAACTGATCGTAGAGGGCGCCGCCGAGGGCTGGATGGTAGCCGAGCAGCTGGCATCGGCGCGGGTGCCTGTGATCGTGGATGCCATGGGTAACTCCCCGGATGCCTTTGAAAAGTTGGGCGCACGTATGGATAACGCAGCGCTGCTGCAAAAAGCCGGTGTGACGGTAATGATCAGCGGCCCCGGCTATGCGGGATCCCACAACAGCTATCTGTCGCGGCAGGGGGCGGGCAATGCGGTGGCCTATGGCCTGCCGTTTGAAGAGGGGGTGCGCGCCATCACTGCCAACGCGGCCTCGGTGTTTGGCCTGGAGGGAGGCGTGCTGGCACCGGGCGCTGTCGCCGACCTGGTGTTGTGGAGTGGTGATCCTCTCGAGGTTACCAGCTTCGCAGAACTGGTGGTGATTGATGGTAAGCCGCAGTCCCTGGTTAACCGCTCGACCCGCCTTCGCGACCGCTACCTGCACCCGCAGGCTGGGACCGGACACGGTTATAAAAAATAACGATTAACCCGAAAAATCTGTAACAGGAGTTTCAAGCGAAATGGTGAGTATTGAAGTAACGGCACTTTATGCAGGCTTGTGTGCACTGCTGGTCATAGCCCTCGCATTCAAGGTGGTTGCGTTCCGTCGCGGTAAAAAAGTGGGACTGGGTACTGGCGGAGACAAGGGAGGAGAGATAGCGGTACGCGCCCACGCCAACGCGATCGAATATGTTCCGCTGGCACTGATCCTGATGCTCATTGCCGAAATCAACGGCCTGTCTCATCTGTGGCTGCATTGCCTTGGCGCCGCACTATTGCTTGCCCGTCTGCTGCATGCGATTGGGCTGTATGCTGGTAGTGGCGGGTATCACCCCGGCCGATTTACCGGCACCTCGTTGACCTGGTTGGTGATTATTATCCTCGCGGTGATCAATATTCGCGCAGTTTTCTGAATCGGCTAATCAGGCTGAAGGTGCCAGGCAGGGAATGCCTGGCACGCTATAAAAAAAGCCCGGCAAGCCGGGCAGAGTACAGGGATGGAATTTCTGGGGAATATGCGTAACCGGTGGGGGCGCCGGCTGCGCGAGCTGCCAGAATTACTGGTTAGCAGCCAGGGGGGTGACGTTTTCACCGCTGTTGTCTGATTCACTGCCTGACTGCTCGCTGGTTTCTTCTGCCGCGAGCAGCTCCTCCGGCTTGCCTTTACAGGCCTTGGCCAGTACTTCGCGACGCTTGGCGAGCATCAGGCCGATTTCTTCGCTGGCTTCTTCAGAAACGCCTTCAATATTACGCTCGATCAGCGCAGTAATATTGGCAGCCAGTTCCAGCATCTTGTCGTGTTCTTCGGCATCTTTTTTGTTGTCGAACATGGCTCCGTCTCTATCGCATTTCCAAACCGCTACTACCGCCATAATGGCCTCCTGTTGTCTTAATACAGTGATTCCGGGCTGAATCCGGACAATAACCGTAAATTGTTATTGAATTGGATGAATGTACAGTATCTGTATGCCTGTCCAGTGTCAACCTTCAAATCTGCCACAGCAGACGACCGGCGAGGGCAATCAGCAGAATGCCGAACAGTTGTTGCAGGCGGTGGCTCCAGCGACCGGGGCGAATACCCTTGCGGCGGCCAAAGTAGAGGGCTGCACTGACCAGCAGATACCAGAGTGTATCGATGCCGGCCGCCAGGCCGGCCATGGCGAACTTGGTGGCCGTGGCCTGCTCGGCACCGACAAACTGGCTGAACAGGGCGGCGAAAAACAGCGCCACCTTGGGGTTGAACAGGGCGATCCCAAATCCCTGTGCCGCGGCCGCCGCAATGGACTGCCGGGGTGCGTCGGGATTCGGGGTCGTTGCGTCTGATGCCTGTGGCGCGGGCGCGCGGATGGATTTCCAGCCCAGATACACTAGAAACAGGGCGCCGCCCCATTGCAGGCCGGTAAACAAATGAGGGGAGTTTGTCAGCACCAGGCTGAGCCCCAGGGCGGTCAGCAGCGCGTAGCCGCCAATACCTGCACCGTGGGCGATGGCACAGGCGGCCCCGTGGGCAAACCCGGTACTGGCATTGCGCACGACAATCAACAGGCTCGGCCCCGGGGACATGGCACCCAGGGCGCAGACGCCAGCGAGAGAAAACCAGGCTAACCAGTCCATTAAAAGCCGCCCCCGTTGTCCAGCCATTCCTGCTCTTGCGGGGTATTCTCACGACCGAGCGCGGCGTTGCGGTGTGGGTAGCGCCCAAATTGCTCGATGACGTTCTGGTGGGCCACGGCGAAGCGATAGTAGTCCTCGGCAAGCTTGGCGGCCTGTGGGCCGGCGCTGTCCACGTTAAAGTCCGTGCGCAGCTGGTCGAAGTAGGCGACTGACTGGGCTTGCACCTCCGGCAGCTCCGAGTGTTCCAGAGGCATGCCGGCAAACGCGCGCTGGTGCAGTCCCAGCTTGCACTGGTGGTTGTTGCGGATCATGGCCTGGGTGACTTCCAGCGCAACCGGGTCTCCGGCAAAGGCTTTGGCGGAACCGCGGTAGATGTTACGGGTGAACTGGTCGCAGAGAAGTATCAGTGCCAACTGGCCTTCGGCGCTATCACCCCAGCTCGTCAGCTCCCCAGACAGTGCCGCGCCGATGGTGTTTTCAAAACGATTGCGGATCTCCAGGTCAAATTCGTCATTGCGTTGGAACCAGCGGGCACGCTGTTGCGCCGGGGTATCTCCGTCCAGCGCATTGCTGCCGAACCAGTAAGTGAGAATCTCGGCAGGGTGGGCAATTGTGGTGACGGTCAGCTCGTCTGAAGTCATGAAAACCCCGTTTTATGGTTATATTGCGGCGCATTATCGGCCCCAGGCCCGCCAATTAGCCTGGATCTGTGGTTCTTCTACCGGGCCCCCTGAAATATTTGACCCGTCTTTGCATCCAAAGGGCGCATCTCCGGCGTCCATCAGGAGAAGGGTAAAGCCCGGCCAAGCAACAGTCAGTAAGGTAACCCGGAATGTGCCCCTGATACAGGGTGCTCAAAAAAGGTACACTCTGACGCGAGAAAGGTCCCGGGTCCCCGGATGGGGCCAGTTTACCGCGGGTCAGACTAGTAAGAGCGAGATAACACCAATGAGAGCGAAAGATTCAATTGTGCGTAACCGACTGCCCGGCTGGGCACTCGCGATCGCAGCAACCCTGGCGATGGGCGTCTCCGGCACTCTGCTGGCACAGGAAGATGCCGTAGCGCCACAGCCCCCCGAGCCCCCGGCCCCCGCGGTTGCGCCGGAGCCCCCTGCGAAGGACAAGGTGACCAAGCAGGTACGAATTCTGCGCCAGGAAGATGGCCGCCTGCGGATTCATACGCGCGATGAACACGGCGAGAGTGCCAATGTAGAGATCGACCTCGGCGAAGAGTTTGGCGGTGCGGTTACCCGTCGCATCTATGAGCAGCTGGTAGAGAAAGGGGTCCTTGACGACACGGGAGTGGTCGTAGAAGAGGCGCTGGAGTCGGTGCCGCGCAATATCAGCATCGGAATCAATGCCGATATGGAGCGGGCCGAACGTGCTCGCGAGCACGCTGAGCGAATGCACGAGCGCACCCATGAAATCCACGTGTCGCAAGAGCGCGGTGGCCGCTCCAGAGGGCCGGATATGGACTGGCTGATCGGTATTGTCGCGATTCTTGCGGTCTTCGGTACCCCGATTCTGATCGTGTGGCTGGTGACGCGTAATAGCTATCGCAAGAAACAGCTGGTGATGGAGAACATCAACCGTATGGTTTCTGAGGGACGCGATATTCCGCCGGAACTGCTGGATGCCCTGGAAGGCGAGAGTTCCGCGAACACCAAGGATCGGGGAATCACGCTGATTGCCATTGGCGCCGCGATCTTTATCTGGCTGTCTGCCTCCTCCGGTATCGGTGTCGGTAGCCTCGGGTTGATTCCCCTGTTTATCGGGATCGCCCGCTATATCAACTGGAAGCACGATCAACAGCAAGCGGGTTAAGGACAGCCATCCATGGACCTCAATGATGAGGATCTGATAAAGCGCGTCGTCGACGACGGGGACCAGCGGGCCTACGCCCAGCTGGTTCGTCGCTATCAGTCACAGCTGCGTTTCTCGCTCCGCCAGCTGTGCAATGGCGACCAGGGACTCGCCGACGACATGGCGCAAGAGGCTTTTATCAAGGCCTATAAGGCGCTGCCTGCGTTTCGTGGGGATGCGCGTTTCAGCACCTGGCTGTACCGCATCGCCTACAATCTGGTCATGAGTCACAAGCGCAAGAATGCACCAGACGTGGATCAGGAGGCAGTGGACCGCGCGCAGGCCCAGGAAAGTGTCGAAGAAGCACAGCAGCTGGGTATGGCCAGGGACCTGAATTCGGCAATGGGGGAATTGAGTGATGCCCAGAGACAGGCGGTGCATCTGTGTATGCAGCGCGGCTTTTCCCACGAGGAAGCGGCCACGATTATGAAGTTGCCGCTGGGCACGGTAAAATCCCATGTAAATCGCGCAAGGGCCAAATTGCAGACTCTGCTGCAGGCCTGGCGAGAGGAGGTAGCCAGTGGCTGATTCCCGAAATTCGAACAGTGATACTGCAGGTATTACAGGTATGGTAATTACAGATGGTGTTGTAAGGCCCGCTCCCGAACCATTTGGGCGCGATGAACCGGACTTTGACACCTGGTTGTCTCAGCAATTGCAGTTCAATGAACCGCACCTGGACAATGACGGCTTCTGTGAACGGGTGATGGCGCAGTTGCCGCCAGTGCCTGCCAAGCGGGCCGAGCGCAGGGCGACCCGTTACCAGTATGCGGCGGTAGTCGCGGCCTCGGCGATTGTCTGCTGGCAATTTCCCCTGGAAGAAGTCCTCACCGTGATGGCAGAGCAGAGCATCAGTCTCTACAGCCTGGTGGGAATCGGTATTCTCAGCTCCATGGTCGCCATGACCGGGGGTATTCTGGCGGCGCGCCGCGGCTAGCGCCAGATTGCTCTTCCTTGCCCCTGCGGGCCGGTGACTCCACCGGTCCGCAGATCCCTTCTTGACTCAATTCCCAAGCGTCAGCGCTGATACTGCCCCAGCTGGATGTTCCCCTGTTTACTGACCCGGATTGCCGGCAGGATCGAGCGCTGCAGGCCCAGCTTCGCTTCCAGTTCGTAGGGCACCGTATTCCCCTGCAGTCGAATCAGCTCCGCGGCAGCCATAAATGAGCCCATCAGATTTGCCGATGCGTCCACACTGATCGCCTGCTGACCGTAGGCGGGAATCACCGGCAGGTTACTGGAGGTACCGGTTACGACTTTGTGCCCCGCAAGTTTCAGGGTGTAGTAGAGGCCGGATAGGGCGAGTTCGCTGTTATTGGGGTTGAAGACCCGCAAGTGGATCCGAAAGCGCAGATCGCCACTGTGGTTGTTGGGCAGAGGTTCCAGCGCCGTTACCTGTACCTCCGGCTTTTCAAAATCCGGCGAGAGTACGGCGCACCCCGAGAACAGAGCGAGCGAGAGCAGTAGCGGTACCATCGCCCGCAGCCGCTTGCGTGTTGTAGCGACATGCCCAGATGGATGGCGGCTGCCAAGTAGTTTGGCAGACAGGATGTGAAGTGAGCGTTGGAGCGAGTAAATCAAGCGGGTTCCCCTCAGGTAGCGTGGCCGGTAGATCGGCGGTTCGGCGGTGTATTTGGCGCCGGTACAATTTTTCTCGAGCAAAGGTTATTCTGAATCGATGCGTTCCTCACGGAATTTTTGTTGCCCCATATTACATGGCTCACGAACTTTTTCCGGAGATCGCGCCCACCGATAGACAGCTTTGGCCTTAGCGGGTTCAACCCTGGAACCTGTCCGGTTTAGTCAGGTAAATGTCCGCACTGGCCAGGGATACGGGTCAATTGGGGGCGAACTATACTCAGGTCGAAAATCGGCCTCTATCGTCAGGGTGAGGTATAACCTAAACGAAGACAAAGGAGTGTCTTGTGGAGTTTGCTGAGCTTCAATCGGACCTTCAGCAGTGGATGCGCGATGCGGTCAGGCAGGGCCAGAGCCAGTCCACGATGATCGATGCGCTGCTGAAGGCGGGATATCAAACTTCCATTGCGGGAGCAGTGGAGCAGTGTTTTGCTGCTTGCGGGGCGGCGCAGCCCGTTACCCTGCAACCTTCTGAAGCTGGTGGGAGGGCAGAAACAGCGAGTGCTCCCGGGACGTCCGGCAAGCCGGATGATGGCGCGCGCTTCCGTCTGTTTGAACCCACCAGAAACCTCTACGATCTGGGTGATCGCCAGGTAGAGGTCCTGCTTTCGATCAAACAGCCCAATATCGTCATGTTCGGCAACCTGTTGTCGGACACCGAATGTGATGCGCTGATAGAAATGTCGCGGGAAAAACTCACCCCCTCCCGTGTTGTGAACGCAGATCGCGGCACCTACGACGTAGAGGCTGCGCGCACCAGCTCGGGGACCTATTACCGACCTGGCGCCAATCCACTGATCGCAGGTATCGAATCCCGTATTGAACGGCTGCTGGGGATACCCGCAAGCCGCGGTGAGTCGATGCAGATCCTGCACTATGAGCCGGGTGCCGAATACCGTCCGCATTTCGATTTCTTCAATCCCGAGAGAGCGGGTAACCAGCGGGTGTTGTCCAGGGGAGGGCAGCGTGTTGGTACCATGATCATGTATCTGAATGATGTGGAGGCGGGCGGATCGACCGTGTTTCCGCGGGTGTCGCTGGATGTCTTGCCCAAAAAAGGCTGCGGTCTGTTTTTTTCCTACGCCAATGAGCGCGGGGAGCTGGACCAGCGAACGCTACATGGCGGTAGCCCCGTCATTGCCGGTGAGAAGTGGATCGCCACCAAGTGGTTGAGGCTGGAAGACTATGTGTGTGACGAGGCGTGAATTACCCGCCCCGACCTGAATGCCCCCGGCTGGCAATTTGCTAGGCTGGTACAAGTTCGACTGAATCTGAGCGCGACTGTAATCGGCCATGTTTGTGACTCGCCTTTCTTTGTCTGCTTCCGATCTGCTCTCCGCTGGCGGGTCGATTCAGTCCAATCCCACTCTGCCAGTAGACACCGATAAGGCGAAGGAGTTGGCGGAAACGCTGGAACTCGCCAAGGCTGCCCCATCATCGCTGTCAGGCGTCGTGGAAACCGTGATGACTTCCCTGGATAAAATCTGGGAGGGGTTTCTCGCGCATATTCCATTCTTTATTGCCAGTGTTTTGATGCTGGTGGTGACCTGGGGAATCGCTACCGTAGCGGGAAAATTTGCCCGCCGATTTGCAAGAAAGACTACCCCGCGTCCGTCCCTGCAAGATCTGATGGTTCGCCTGACCAGAATCTTTATCTGGCTGATCGGGCTACTGTTTACCGCCATGGTGTTATTTCCCGGTTTGACCCCCGCCAAAGCACTGGGAGGGTTGGGATTGCTATCGGTGGCGGTAGGGTTCGCATTCAAGGATATTTTCGAGAATTTCTTTGCCGGTATCCTGATCCTGTGGCGGTTTCCGTTCGAGGCGGGCGACGTTATCAAGTGTGAGAACGTTGAGGGCAGGGTAGAGGCTGTAGAAGTGCGCAATACCACGATTCGCCGCACCACTGGTGAGCTGGTGATCGTGCCCAATCTGTTCCTGTTCAAAAATCCCTGCGAAATCCTCACTGATCGCAACAAGCGCCGTATCACTATCATTGCCGGTGTTGCCTACGGTGAGGATGTTGCCAGTGCGGTGGAAGTGATCAAGGAGGCGCTTGGTGAATGTGAAACCGTGCGGGATGACGAGCCGATTCAGGTGTTCCCGCAGGCGTTCGGTGACAGCAGTATCAATATTGAAGTTACCTGGTGGGCTGGATCGACTCCGTTTGAAGAGCGTCAATCCAGGGGGGAAGTGGTCACCGCCGTGAAACGGGCACTGGATGAAGCGGGTATAGAAATTCCCTTTCCCTATCGCACGCTTACCTTCAAAGAGCCTCTGCCGATCACAGGCAATACCACAGAGGCTCCTCAGCCGGGAGAGTAACGCTCTCGGAGTCAGATGGTGCTGTCCGGCTGATTCTCCGGGCGTGCTTTTTCAAATGCGGGCAGCTCTGCGCAGGCTTTTGCGATCGCCTCGATGCGGGGATAGGCGTCAAGTGCGACGCCGAAGCGCTCCGCGTTGTATATCTGTGGAATCAGGCAGCATTCAAACAGTCCCGGCGTATCGCCACCGGCGAACACACCGCCCTGTCCATCCAGCTGGGTTTCCAGCGCCTGGAAGCCACCGGTTATCCAGTGTCGGATCCACTCCACTTTTTGCGTATCACTGGCGCCCAGCTCCGCTTGGATATACTTGAGCACCCGCAGGTTCTGCACCGGCTGGATATCGCAGGCGACGTTGTAGGCGAGGGCGCGGACACGGGCCCTGTCGAGTGCGTCGTGGGGCAGGAGGGCGGGCTCCGGGTGCTGTTCGTCCAGCCACTCCAGGATGGCGAGGGATTGGGTAAATACATGGCCGCTCTCGATCAATGCGGGAACCAATCCCTGGGGGTTCAGGCTGCGGTAACGCGCCTCTACCTGTTCACCTTTTAGCAGGTTTACCGGGTGGTATTCGTAGCTGAGCCCTTTGAGATTCAGCGCGATCCGTACCCGGTAGCTGGCTGATGATCGGAAGTAACCGTGTAGTTCCATAAATGATTCCCTGGTTGGAGTTGTTCCCGTTCGGTCCCATATGCCGAGACTGGGAGAGGCGCGGGATAAGCGCAATAATCTGATTGGGGGTGGGTACTTTCAGCCGGTGGTCCCCGTAGAAGGGGCAATCGCGCGCAAATAGTTTGCGCAGAAGGCCTCAGAGGGTGCCAAAAATGGCGTCAAACGCCGTATAATGCGCGGCCAATCTCGTCTGTAGCTGTACAGGCGTACCCAATGGGTGAAGTTTCACCGACGGCGGCTGCCCAATCCCCGAAGCTGCCAAAAATTTCCTGCAATAGTGGTTACAATTGAAACCAATCTTAGTTACATTTGAAACCTGGTACAACCCGTCCAGCAGCAGGTGAATGGACCGCGATGACAATAGATAATACCAAGAGCGATACCACTGAGTTTTCTGATCCAATCGATGCAGTGCGTCCGGACGATCTGCGCCTGGAGAAATTCCTGCCATATCGTCTGTCTGTGCTGTCCAACCGGGTCAGCAATGCGATCGCTGACGCCTACAGTGCGCGATTCGATCTGACCATTCCCGCGTGGCGGGTAATGGCGATTCTCGGGCGCTTCCCGAACCTCTCAGCCGCAGAGCTGGTAGAGCAGACGGCAATGGACAAGGTTGCCATCAGTCGTGCCGTGTCCATTCTGATCAAGAATGATTACATCACCCGCAGTGAAGACCTGGCTGACCGTCGCCGCCAGGTGCTGAACCTGTCGGAGCTCGGTCGTGATGTCTACGAGCGCATCGTGCCGCTGGCGCAGCAGTACGAGAATGACCTGATGGGGTCGCTGTCTACGGAGGAGCGCAATCAGCTCGATAGCATCATCGAGAAGTTGATGGCGCGCGCCCAGGATTGGGCCAATCGCGGCCTGATCGACTGATCCCCAAATCTTCTGCCACGCTTCATCCCATAATCACTGAATTGGATTTTACCGACCGGTGCACCCCAGGGCGTGCACTGGCACGAATTACCAGGAGTTACCATGTTTGACCACCTGAGCAGCCTTCCTGCAGATCCCATCCTCGGCCTGCTGGCCACTTACCGCGCCGATGAAAACCCCAACAAGATTGACCTGGGGGTGGGTGTTTATAAAGACGAAGCCGGCCATACCCCGGTTCTGCAAGCGGTAAAAGAAGCGGAAACGCGTCTGCTGCAGAGCGAAGATACCAAGGCCTATGTCGGACCGGCGGGTACACCTGGCTTCAATACCGCCATGCAGGAACTGGTGCTTGGTGCCGGGCACGCGGCACTGGTGGGTAATCGTGTGCGCTCTGCACAGACCCCCGGTGGCTGCGGTGCCTTGCGTGTACTGGCGGAGTTTTCCAATCGCGCCAAAGAAGGTGCGACCATCTGGGTGAGCGACCCGACCTGGGCCAATCACGTTCCGCTGCTGGGCAATGCTGGTCTGCAGATCAAGAGCTATCCCTATTACGACCGCGCCACCAGCAGCCTGCAGTTCGATGCCATGGTGGAGACACTGAAACAAGTGGGTGAGGGCGATCTCGTTCTGTTCCACGCATGCTGCCACAACCCCTGTGGTGCGGACCTGAGCCGCGCGCAGTGGAAAGTGCTGGCTGAAATGGCGCAGAAGCAGGGCTTCACACCGTTTATCGATATGGCTTACCAGGGCTTTGGTGACAGTCTCGATGCGGACGCTTACGGCCTGCGCCTGATGGCAGAATCTGTGCCCGAAATGCTGGTTGCGGCTTCCTGCTCCAAGAATTTTGGCCTTTATCGCGAGCGCGTTGGACTGGCGATGGTGATTTACAGCGACGCGGCGGCAGCAGACCGCGGCCAGAGCCAGTTGCTGAACGTCGTGCGCGGCAACTATTCCATGCCGCCGAACCACGGCGGTGCCATCGTTGAATCCATCCTTACCGACGCCAGCCTACGCGCCAACTGGGAAGCCGAACTGACCGAAATGCGTGAGCGCATCAATAGCCTGCGTAGCGGAGTAGTTGAAAGCCTGCAGTCCGCCGGTGCGGCTGGAGATTTCAGCTTTATCCAGCGACAGAAGGGTATGTTCTCATTCCTGGGAATTACTCCGGAGCAGGTGCAAAAGCTGCAGCAGGATTATTCCATTTATATGGTAGATTCCAGCCGTATCAGCATTGCTGGCCTGAGCCAGGGCAATATGGCGTATTTCTGTCAATCCGTTGCAGAGGTGCTGGAGTCCTGATGGCAGTCGCGGCAACTGTCGCGACTTGCCGGTTAAGTGCGCTGCTGAGCGGCAGCGCGCTGAAGTAAATATTTTTGATGTAGAGCCGAAAATGGAAGTTGAGGTAGACAAGCCCGTGTCAGAGCCCCTAGTCAAACCCTGGGATCCCGCCAGCTGGCGCAAATTGCAGGCACACCAGCAGCCTAAATATCCGCAGGCGGCAGCAGTGGAGTCAGTTGAGCAGCAGCTGGCCAGTTATCCGCCGCTGGTGTTTGCCCAAGAGGCCAGAGACTTGCGCAGCCACCTGGCTGAAGTGGCTCAGGGCAAAGCATTTTTACTACAGGGTGGGGATTGCGCGGAATCTTTTGCGGATTTCAATGCAAACCGGATTCGCGACACTTTCAAGGTGCTGCTGCAGATGGCGGTGGTGCTCACCTTTGCCGGCAACCTGCCGGTGGTGAAAGTGGCGCGCATGGCCGGCCAGTACGCCAAACCGCGCTCTGCAGACATGGAAAGCGTGGATGGTGTTGAGCTGCCGAGTTATCGTGGCGACATCATCAACGGCATCGACTTCACCGCAGAGGCCCGGGTGCCGGATCCCCAGCGGATGCTGACTGCCTACAATCAGTCCGCGGCAACCCTTAACCTGCTGCGCGCCTTTGCTCAGGGCGGGCTTGCGGATCTGCACCAGGTGCATGCCTGGAACCTGAGCTTCCTTGAAAACAATCCGCAGCGGGATCGCTACGCGCAACTGGCGGAGCGTCTGCAGGACGCGCTGGAATTTATGGCCGTTTGCGGTGTGAATTCGGCAAATACTCCGGCTATTCGCGAGACAACACTGTACACCTCCCATGAGGCGTTGCTGCTGAATTACGAACAGGCTCTTACGCGCACCGACAGCCTCACCGGCAAGTGGTATGACTGCTCCGCGCATATGCTGTGGATCGGCGAGCGCACGCGCCAGCTGGATGCCGCGCATATCGAATTTCTTGCCGGCGTGTGGAATCCCATCGGTGTCAAGGTCGGCCCCGGCATGGATACCGATGAGCTGATCCGCCTGATTGATCGCCTGAACCCGAACAACGAGCCCGGACGATTGACCCTGATTACCCGCATGGGTGCGGACACCCTGGGTGATAAATTGCCCGCACTGGTGCGTGCGGTGGAAAGGGAAGGGCGCTCCGTTGTATGGAGTACCGACCCCATGCACGGTAATACCGAGAAAGCTTCCAGCGGTTTCAAAACCCGCAATTTCGATAACATCCTGCGGGAAATTCGTGACTTCTTCGCTGTGCACCGCGCGGAAGGGACGCACCCGGGCGGGATCCACCTGGAGATGACCGGACAGCATGTGACCGAGTGTACTGGCGGCGCCTGGAAAATCTCCGATGCGGATCTGGCCAGTTGTTACCGCACCCAGTGCGACCCACGGCTGAATGCAGATCAGGTTCTGGAGCTTGCTTTCTGTATTTCCGAAATGCTGCGCGACGGCCGCAACGGCGGTAACTAATCGAACCGCACTCAGTTTAATTCACCGGATAGGGAGATCGGGATGTATCAATTATTTATCGGCAACAAAAACTATTCATCCTGGTCTCTGCGCCCCTGGCTGCTGGCGACCGAGCTGGACATTCCCTTTGAAGAACAGCTGGTGCCCTTCGACGAGGGCAGTAGCTGGAATAAATTCCGCAAGTTTTCTCCCACCGGTCTGGTGCCCTGTCTGGTTGACGGCGATACCACCGTATGGGATTCCCTCGCCATCACCGAATATCTCTACGAGTCCCACCCGGGGGTTTGGCCTGAAAACAAGCAGGCGAGGGCCTGGGCGCGCTGTGCGACTGCTGAGATGCACGCCGGATTCTTTGCGCTGCGCAATCAGTGCAGTATGAGTTGCGGCGTCACCGTATCCCTGAAGCAGGTGGATCAGGCACTGCAGAAGGATCTGGATCGCATCGAGGAACTCTGGAAACAGGGAATGTCGCGTTTTGGTGGTCCGTTTCTGGCCGGGCACGGGTTCACCGCTGTGGACGCATTCTTTGCACCGGTGGTAATCCGCATTACCGGTTACCAGCTCTCTTTGGGGCGCGAGGCAATGGATTATTGCCAGCGTATCCTCGCGCTTCCCGGTGTACAGTCGTGGATTGATGCGGCTCTGGATGAGCCTTGGCGGGAGACAGAGCACGAAGAAGAGCTACTCGCGGTCGGCAGTGTCGTAGAGGACCGGCGCCGGGCCTGATGGCCCGGTTGTATCTATTACACGGCGAACGCGCCTGCCCCTTCCTATCCCAGATTCCACAACTCCCTGATAAGCATCCCCTCATTTGTCGGCTTTCCGCAGCGCGCAGGCCGCTACGGGTTCTAAAGCTACAGTTAAAACTACCCACGTAATAAGTCGTTATCAAATGGCGCAAAAAATGTCAGCTCGTCAAATCCTCCGAAAGGTTAATCAGTGATGGGGGATAGTCCTGCGAGCAATGCACTTCGCGACAGGAAGTTTTGGGCTGGTGCGCAGCGCATAGCGGGATCTTCGACCCCGCGGTACACTCCGGGCACTCATAATTCTAATTAAGCAAACTACTAGAGGATCGAGTCGATGCGTCAAACACTGATCGCGATGTCCATCGCTGCTGCCCTGGCAACGGTTGCCGGTTGCAGTAAAGAGCCCGAACAAGTCCAGGCTGCGAAGCCGGCCGAGCAGGTATCCGCTTCTGCAGAAATCGTTGCGGACGTTGCCAAAAGCAATCCCTTGCTGGCGGAATGGGTAGGCCCGTATGGCGGTGTTCCGGCATTCGACAAGATGGATGTGGAAGCCCTGAAGCCAGCCCTGGAATACGGCATGGCTCAGAATTTGGCCGAAATCGACAAGATCGCCAACAATCCGGAAGCGCCGACCTTCGCCAATACCATCGAAGAGATGGAGCGCAGCGGCAAGGCGCTGAACCAGGTGTTCACCTACTGGGGTATCTGGAGCGGCAACATGTCTTCTCCGGAATTCCGTGCGGTGCAGGCGGAAATGGCCCCGAAACTGGCCGCCTTCAGCTCCAAGATTATTCAGAACGACAAGCTGTTCCAGCGTGTGAAAGCCGTTTTCGAGTCTCGCAATGATTCCGATTTGAGCGCCGAGCAGAAGCGCGTTGTCGAGCTGGTGTATGACGAGTTTGCGACCAACGGTGCGACCCTGTCGGGCGAAGACAAGAAGCGCTATGCGGAAATCAATAACCGCCTGGCCGAACTGCACACCAAGTTTGCCAACAACGTACTGGCAGATGAGGAAGGCTACGATATCTTCCTGACCGAAGATCAGCTGGCGGGCCTCCCTGAGTCCTTTGTCAAAGCGGCTGCCTCAATGGCTGAAGAAAAAGGACAGAAGGGCAAGTACGCGATCAAGAACACCCGTTCTTCCATGGATCCGTTCCTGACTTACTCTGAAGACCGCGCGCTGCGCGAGAAGGTGTGGACCAACTACTACAGCCGTGGCGACAACGGCGGTGAGCACGATAACAACGCGATCATCGCCGAGATCCTGCAGCTGCGCGATGAGCGTGTAGCATTGCTGGGTTTCGACAACTACGCCCAGTGGCGCTTGCAGAATCGCATGGCGAAGAACCCGGAAAATGCCATCGAGCTGATGGAAGCGGTTTGGCCGGCGGCGGTTGCCCGTGTGCATGAAGAAGTTGCAGATATGCAGGCGGTCGCCGATGCGGAAAAAGCCGGTATCAAGATCAAGCCATGGGACTACCGCTTTTATGCGGAAAAAGTCCGCAAGGCGAAGTACGACCTGAATTCCGATGAAGTGAAGCAGTACCTGCAGCTGGACAAGCTGCGCGAGGGCATGTTCTACGTTGCCGGCGAGCTGTTCAATTTCACTTTCACACCGGTAGAAGAGGGCAGTGTGCCGGTGTTCCATGAAGACGTTAAAGTCTGGGAAGTGAAAGACAAGGACTCTGGCGAACACATTGGCCTGTGGTATCTGGATCCGTTCGCCCGTACCGGTAAGCGCTCCGGTGCCTGGGCCAGCATGTACCGGGATCACACTACCTTTGATGGCAAGGAAACCGTACTGGCCTCCAACAACTCCAACTTTATCAAGGGTGCGCCCGGCGAGCCGGTACTGGTTGGTTGGGACGATGCGGAAACTTTCTTCCACGAGTTCGGCCACGCGCTGCACTTCCTGGCGTCCAACGTGAGCTACCCGACTTTGAACGGCGGCGTGCGTGATTACACCGAGTTCCAGTCCCAGTTGCTGGAGCGCTGGTTGAGCACCGACCCGATCATCGACAACTATCTGGTACACGCCAAAACCGGCGAGCCGATCCCGGCGGAGCTGGTGGCCAAAATCAAGAAGGCCGCCAATTTCAACCAGGGCTTCGCTACCACCGAATATCTGGCGTCCGCTCTGGTGGACATGAAACTGCACACTTCCGATCCCACAGGTATCGACCCGGACAAGTTCGAGCGCGAGACCCTGGATGCGCTGGGCATGCCGTCCGAACTGGTGATGCGTCATCGCACCCCGCACTTCGGCCACATCTTCTCCGGTGAAGGCTACTCTGCGGGTTACTACGGCTACATGTGGGCAGACGTGCTGACTTCCGATGCTTCTGAAGCATTCGCCGAAGCCGAAGGTGGTTTCTACGACAAGGAAGTAGCCGGCAAGCTGGTGAAGTACCTGTTCGCGCCGCGTAACGCAATGGATCCGGCGGAAGCTTACCGCAAATTCCGCGGCCGCGATGCGGGCATCGAGCCGCTGATGCGCGACCGAGGTTTCCCGGTGCCAGGTGAGGAAGGTACCGCCGCAGTGACGGGTGAGTAAAAGATATCTCGGCAGGTGGGGTTTAAAAAAACCAGTCGCTGAGGTTTAAACTAAAAAGCCGCGCTCCATTCGGAGTGCGGCTTTTTTTATTCCCGTGGTTTCAGATGCAGGGGGGAGATACGGATGATTTTTTGAAGGTTACTCGGGTCGCTCGTAAACCTTTTCACCTTCCACCCAGGTTTCCAGTACCTGTGCCTTCCAGATATCTTGCGGGTCAAGCTTGAAAATATCGCGATCAAGCAAAACAAAGTCTGCGAACTTGCCAGGCTCCAGATTGCCGATGAACTGCTCCTGGTGGCTGGCGTAGGCGGCGTCCAGAGTGAAGGAGCGTAGAGCTTCTTCCATTGTCATTGCTTCTTCCGTGTGCCAGCCTTTTTCGGGCTGACCTTGTCGGTCGCGACGCGTGACTGCAGCGTGTAGCCCGAATAGTGGATTTACCGGCTCCACCGGAAAATCCGAGCCAGAAGCAATTTTGGTGCCCTGGTTGAGGAATTTCCGCCATGCGTAGGCGCCCTCAAGACGCTTTTCCCCGAGGCGGTCGCCAGCCATATTCTTGTCGCTGGTTGCGTGCACGGGTTGCATGGAAGCGATCAAGTTCAAAGTGGGAAACTGCTCAATGTCCTCCAATGTCAGAACCTGAGCATGTTCGATGCGGTGGCGGAATGGCTTCTGGTCATTTTCTTTATTCAGCGTGTGGAATATATCCAGCACAATGTGGTTTGCGCGATCGCCAATGGCATGCACGTTCACCTGGAACTTGTTGTCCGCGGCCATTTTGATTTGCTTTAACAGCTCATCCTTCTGGTGGATCAGCAGGCCTTTTTCGCCCGGGCGATCATGGTAGGGCCGGAGCAGGGCGGCGCCACGACTGCCCAGCGCTCCGTCGGCATAGACCTTGATGCTGCGTACATAGAGCTTTTCGTCGGGCGCGCCGACATAACCGGCACCAAGGAGCTCGGGCAGGTGTTTGTCATCGCCGGAGATCATCGGATACATGCGTAGCGGGATCGCTTTGTCCGCGGCCAGTTGGCGGTATGCCTCCAGTGTCTGTTTTTCAACACCAGCGTCGTGGATGCCGGTCAGTCCAAGGGAGAGGGCGAGGTCAAACGCGGTACCGAGAGCGGCTTTTTCTTCCTGGAGGTCTGGCTGCGGGATTACGCTCTCCAGCATGGCCATTGCATTGTCCACGAGTACACCGGTCGGCTCGCCGTTTTCATCGCGAATGATCTCGCCGCCTGCGGGAGCCTTTGACTGGCGGGTGATTCCCGCGCGCGCCATTGCCGCGCTGTTGGCCCACCCCGCATGTCCGTCAATGCGACGCAGCCAGATCGGTTGGTCGATATCCAGTGCGTCGAGTTGTTGGCGTGTCGGAAATTGCTTGCCGCGCCACAGTACCTGGTTCCATCCGCGGCCGATCAGCCAATCGCCGGTTTGTTGATCGCGTGAAAATTGTTTGATCGCATTGAGTGTCTTCTGGAGGTCCAGGTCACGCAGATCCAGTTGCTGCTGCAGTCTTCCCTGTCCCAGGACGTGGCCGTGGGCATCGATTAATCCCGGTAACAGCACCTTACCGCCGGCATCAATTTTTGTTGCCTCCGGGTATTTCTGACTGAGTGGGGCGAAATCACCGGTGGCCAGTACCTTGCCCTGGTCAAACACCAATGTGTTGAACTGTTCAAGGTCGCGTTCGGTTGTTTGATAACCGGAGAAGTTATGCACGATCGTCGTGGCCTGGAGGTTCCAGGATGCGAGGATGGCGCACACGCCAACGAGGGTATGAGAGAGGCGCATAGTTATTAGCCTTGTTGAAGCGTCTGTCAGAGGATCACTTCGATGGTATCAGCGACTGCCAATTTGTCTACTTTCTACACGCGTCGATGCCCGTCTTAAAACGCGTGTAGAAAGTAGAGTCTGGCTTGCCATATTTCCAGGCCTTTGGCATCAATGCTTGTCTGGGAGACCTCCAGGTCCAGGTAGTTGCGCTCGGACACGACCCAGCGCGTTCCCGTGCGGGCGAGTCCGCTGAGCGGTTCTAAGGACTGATAGCCGCCACTGGTAACACCGCGAGCAACCTGCAAGTCATCCTGAAGGTCGAATGCGATGGTTGCGCCAAGCTCTAGATAGGGGGTGAGCATGCCGTGGTCTCCCATGCTAAATCCCCGCATGATGGTGATGCTGCTTTCCACGTAGCTGATGTGTCCGTCGGTATTGCGGAAGTTCAGTGTGAGTGGCCTGCCCAGCAGTTCACCGCTCAGATTTGAGTTGGTGGTTTCGAACCACGAATAGTTGAAGTGCATCCGCGGCAGGAATCCCCAGTTGCCCCAGCGCTGGAAGCCCTCCAGACCGATGTTGAACAGCCATTCGTTTACGTCATTGCTGCCGCGAAAATTGGCGAGGGAAATATCGGTATCTGTTCGGGAGTAATTGAGAGACGACGTCAGAGACAGCCCGGAGTCAAACTGGTATCCGGCGTAAGGCCCGATCGAAATCCGGTCGGCATCTGTCCGCAGGAATCCCCGTAATCCCTTACTGTCGAAATGGGAGGCCGCTACCGAGATCCCGGCTATCCCGCGCGCGCCCACCGGGCGATGTAAACCCAGCGTCAAGCGCGACTCGCTGGAATCGAAGTTCCTATTTCCTCTCCGGTCCCTGAGTTCTGTCTGGTCTGCCTCACTCCATACACGCCACTTTGCTTGCTGTTGCGAATAGCCCGTCAACAGGGCACCCAGATAGCGTGCGCTCAACGGTAGCCCGGATTTGTCGAATTCCTCCGCCTCAAACCAGTGGCCATCGTAATTTTCCGGGCAGGTCACATCGGCGCCCGAATAGTTCGCGGTCATCCGATGCCCGGTTTCGGGATCTATGCATACTACCCATCTGAAAACAGCGCCATCCTGGCCGCGCTGGTACAGGTTCGCGTCTCTAATTTCGTCGCGTGTTTCAGTGACGGGGCGCTCCGGTGTGATTGTTTCCGGTGGCCTTTGCACCGGTAACTCCGGTGTAATGCCGGTACCGGGAGGCCGTATTTCCGGCGTGATTCCCGTACCTGGCGGGCGCACCTCCGGGGTGATTCCAGTCCCGGGTGGGCGCACCTCGGGGGTAATACCAGTTCCGGGCGGGCGCATCTCGGGGGTGATGCCTGTACCTGGCGGGCGCACCTCGGGGGTGATACCGGTTCCGGGTGGCCTTAGTGTCGGAATTTCGGGGGTGATACCAACACCTGGCGGTCTCACTATCGGCACTTCCGGAGTGATTACGTCCACCGGCGGACGCACTACGGGCAGCTCCGGCATGATGTCGGTGATATTGCCTGGCGGAATAATGCCGATAGGGGGGACTGGGCGTGTCGTGGGGAGCTGCGGCAAAATGATGGGGTCGGATTTTTGATTATCGATATCAATGGTGCAGGGGTTGTTACCGCTCAAATCGAGCAAAGCATGTGTGCCTCCATTGCTCAGCACGAGGTTGGGGGAAACCGAGATATGTGCCCCAGGCGCCGCAAGGCTCCACTCATCAACAATGTCTTTGGTATTGACCACCTCTAAGCCAAAACTGCCAGCGGTTGTGTCGGACAGCCAGACCGAGCGTGTCAGATCAAAAGTGGCGCCAATAAAGGTGAGGGTACCGTCGGAATTGCACTTTTGTGCCAGTGTGGCCGGAGAGGAGAGCAGGAGTGCAACTGCGGCAATCAATTTGACCGTGAAAATCCTTTTCCGCATGAAAATACATCTTTCTTTGCTGTCGGCTGGACCTGATGTGTGCAGTGTGAACAGCACTTGATAGCTATTCTTTACCCTAGCCGAAATCTTCTGATATCGCCGTATGGCGACAAGTGAAAGTGGGGTGTGAGTGCTAGGTGTGAGTACCAGGTGTGAGTGCTACAGGAAAGGTTTAGCTGTATTTGCTGAGGGCAAATTGTCCGATGCGGTGAAATCCGGCAGGGAACAGAGGAGGGTGGAGTAATGGCGCGGTGGTTAATTGTCGTGGGGATTATGCTGACCGGGATTGGCTTGATCTTGCATTATGCGCCGTGGCTACTGAGTTGGTTTGGGCGTCTGCCCGGCGATATCCGTATCGAGTCCGGGCGCAGTCGCTTTTATTTCCCAATTACCACGATGATCGTCGTCAGCGTGGTGCTGAGTATCGTGTTGTCGTTGTTCCGACGCTAGTCGCGTTACTTTTCCAGCAGTTGGTCCAGCGGAAGCTCCGTGCGATACCTCACCTGTTTCAGGGAAAAGCTGCTCTTGATGTGGTCGATCCCAGGGAGTTCGGTTAGCTTCTTGTCGAGGAATTCCTGGTACGCGTGCAGATTGGGTACCACTACCCGCAACAGGTAATCGAAGTCCCCCGTCATCAGGTAGCACTCCATCACTTCTGGCCATTGGCCGATGGTGGATTCGAAGTGTTGCAGCTCTTTTTTGACCTGGTGGTTGAGGGTCACCTGGATAAACACGCTGACCGGTAAGCCGACCATATCGGGTTCCAGCAGTGTGACTGCGCGCTTGATAAAGCCCTGCTCGTGCAGGTTCTTGACCCGGCGGGAGCAGGGGGAGGGTGACAGATGGACTTTCTCCGCCAGCTCAATATTGGGGATGGTCGCGTCCTGCTGAAGGATTTCCAGAATGTGCTTGTCGATGGCGTCCAGTAGATAGGCCATATAATTTCCCGGTGTTCCTGATTCTCTAAAGTTGAGAGTGCCAAATTCAGTAAAGTGAGCGATTTACCGCTGCTTGCGGCACCAGAGAAGAATACCTGATGTGACCGACTCTTAGCAGCGGTTCACAATTTTTGACCGGCCACAACCCGAAACGCGGCTGCCCAGCCAGAGTTTGATAAATATTCTCACCTAATCGCTTTCAGTTATGAATTATTGCAGAAAATGATCTCTGTGTGGTGGATTCTTTCCGTCTCGTCCAGTTTTTGTGGTGATTTTGGTATGACCTGCCTGACTTGCCAGTGATAGTTTACTGGCATCAAAACAATAACGCTGGAACTGACGCTGCAGGGCTTTGCCCGCGGGCGTCAGGTACTTGCCAGATAATGCGAGAAGGTCCTAACCAATGGCGATGGTCGAAACTGATCAGGAACTGGGCTTTGACCGGGAGTACTCCCTCAAAGCTGCGTTTACCCGAGACTCCGGACGCGTTTTTCTAACCGGCATTGATGCCCTGGTACGCCTGCCCTTGATGCAGAAGCGGCTGGATGAGCAGGCCGGTTTGAATACCGCGGGCTTTATTTCCGGTTACCGCGGTTCCCCCCTCGGTGGCTATGACCAGACGCTGTGGCGCCATAAAAAGCTGCTGGCAGAGCGGGATATCCATTTTGAGCCGGGTATCAATGAGGACCTCGGTGCCACCAATATCTGGGGTACCCAGCTGCTGGATCACTATCGCCAGCAGGCGACACGGGATGGGGTCTTCTCCATCTGGTACGGCAAGGGCCACGGTGTGGATCGCAGTGCCGACGTATTCCGCCAGGCAAATATCCAGGGTACCTCCAAGCTCGGTGGCGTGCTCGCTCTCTGCGGTGACGATCACACTGCGGAATCCTCCATGTTCTCCCACAACACCGACCAGATTTTTGAGTCGGTCATGATGCCGTTGCTGTTTCCCGCGACCATCGATGAATACCTGACCCTCGGCCTTGCCGGTATCGCACTGTCGCGATTCTCAGGTTTGTGGGTGGGGTTCAAGACGATTACCGAAACGGTGGAATCCGGCGCTTCCATTGTCGTGCCACCGCTGCCGAACTTTGTCTTGCCGAAATCCTTCCCGATCCCCGCACACGGTCTTAACTACGATCCTCACCTGAACTGGCCCGCCGAGCGCATGGAGTACGAGCGCCGCATGCTCGAGGAGCGGCTGCCCGCGGCCAAGGCTTTCGCCTATGCCAACGGATTGGACAAAACCATCGTGGCCGCACCACAGAAACGTTTCGGTATCGTCACAGTGGGCAAGGCCCACGGCGATTTGCTGGAAGCGTTGAAGTTGCTGGAGCTCAGTGAACAGGATCTGCTCGACGCGGGTATCTCGATCCACAAGGTGGCCATGAGCTGGCCGCTGGAGCCGCGGGGGATGAGTGAATTTGCCCGCGGTATGGAGCGTGTACTCGTAGTCGAGGAGAAGCGTCCGCTGGTGGAAGACCAGATGAAGAACCTGTTCTACAGCTGGCCGGATAGCGAGCGCCCGAAAGTGGCCGGCAAGAAAGACCTCGACGGCAATGATTTACTGCCGGCAATCTGGGGCTTCGGTCCGGACCAGGTCGCCAAGGCCATCACCCGCTGGCTGGCGGACACCGAACTGGCGGAGAGACTGATTCCGCTGGCGGAAAAACTGGGCAGTGGTGTTTTGCAAAAAGCCAACGGCCTGCTGGCAAGGGAGCCGATTTTCTGCGCCGGATGCCCGCACAACAGTTCCACCAAGTTACCTGAGGGCAGTACCGGCAGTGCCGGCATTGGCTGTCACATCATGGCGCTGGGCAAGGGTCTGCGCACCGATACCTACTCCCATATGGGAGGGGAAGGGGCACACTGGGTAGGCCTGCACCGTTTTTCCAGCGACAAGCACATCTTCCAGAATATGGGGGACGGTACCTACAACCACTCCGGCCTGCTCGCCATCCGTCAGGCGGTGGCAAGCAAGATCAATATTACCTACAAGATCCTGCTCAACGACGCAGTCGCCATGACCGGTGGCCAGCCCGCGGACGGGGAGGTAACTGTGCCCACGCTGTCCCGTCAGTTGCTGGCAGAGGGCGTGGGGCAGGTTTGCCTGGTGAGCGAGAACCCCGATTACTGGAATGCCAATCGCAACCTGGTGCCGGCAGAGGTTCAGATTTTCCACCGCGACGACCTCGATGAGGTGCAGCGTAAGCTGCGCGATACCGCAGGCGTAACGGCGATCATTTACGAACAGGTTTGCGCAGCGGAAAAACGTCGCCGTCGCAAGAAAGGCCAGATGGTGGATCCCGCCAAGCGCCTGTTGATCAATCACCGGGTGTGTGAGGGTTGTGGGGATTGTAGTGTTCAGTCCAGTTGCATCGCGGTAGAGCCTCTGGAAACCGAATTTGGGCGCAAGCGACAGGTGAACCAATCCAGCTGTAACAAGGATATGCGCTGCGCCGATGGTTTCTGTCCCAGCTTTGTCAGTGTGGAAGGTGGCGAGCTGAAAAAGCCGGCGCTGAAATCTCTGGCGGAATCGATCGACGAGGCTAGTCAAGGTCTGACCGACGCCCCGAAACCACAACTGGACCAGCCGCTGAGCATCCTGGTGGCGGGTATCGGTGGAAGCGGTGTACTCACCGTGGCCGCGTTGCTGGGGATGGCTGCCCACCTCGAGGAAAAAGGCAGCACCACGCTGTATTTCACCGGGCTTTCGCAGAAAAATGGCGCAGTCGTTGCCCATGTGAAAGTGGGTAACCGGCCGCAAGATATCACCACTGCGCGTATCCGTGACGGCGCGGTCGATCTGCTGCTGGGCTGCGATATGGTGACCGCGGCGGGGCAGCGTCCGAAGTTTGCCAGCGGCAGAATGAAGGCGCTGGTAAATACCGCGGAAGTTCCGGTAGCGGCATTTGTGCGCAACAACGAACTGGCATTTCCCGCGGACGAAACGGCGCAGAGCATTGAGTCTGTGGCCGGGGAATATCATGCGCTGGATGCCAACCGTTATGCCGAAGCACTGTTTGGCGATACGGTGGCGGCCAACCTGATGATGATGGGCTATGCGTGTCAGCAGGGGCTGTTGCCGGTATCGCAAAGCGCCATCGAGCGCGCGGTGGAGCTGAACGGAGTGGCGGTTGAAAACAACCTGCGCGCGTTCCGCGCCGGTCGGTTGCTGGTGGAAAACCCGCGGGCAATCGAGCAGCTCCTCAGCCCTGCACAGGTGGTGAAGCTGGTAGAGCCCGAGGAGGGCGTCGACCAGCTGGTGGCGCGCCTGTCCCGCGAGCTGACTGAATACCAGAGTGCCGCTTACGCACGCCATTTCAATCAGGCGGTTGAAAAGCTGCGCACTGCTGAACGCAATTTGATGGCGGCTGGTGGTGCGGTCGCCGGAGACTCTCTGACTCGCGCCGCTGCGCTGAGCCTGTTCAAAGCCATGGCTTACAAGGATGAGTACGAGGTGGCGCGGTTGTACAGCGGTGAGGAATTCCAGCGCCAGTTGCGTGAAACCTTCAGTGGCGAATACAAACTGAAATTCCTGATGGCACCGCCGTTGCTTGCACGTCCGGATTCCAGCGGGCGCATTCGCAAGATCACTCTGGGCCCATGGCTGGCAAAAACACTGCCTATCCTCGCCAAAGGCAAGGTGTTGCGCGGTACTCCGCTAGATATCTTTGGTTACACACAGGAGCGTCGCCAGGAGCGCAGCTGGGCGCGGGAAGTGCGTCAGTCCGTGTTGGATGTGGCTGCAGGCCTGGGGGCAGGCAACAGGGAGTTCGCTGCGGAGCTGCTGGCATTACCGCAACAGGTGCGGGGCTACGGCCATGTGCGCGCGGCCAAGCTGGACGCGGTGCGCGAACGCTGGAATGCCCTGCGCAGTCGCTTCAAACGCGATGGCGGTAGCGGTAGTGGTGTCGAACTGGCAGAGTGGAACTAACGCGAAAGGAATTAAAAAAATCCCGGGTAGATCCCGGGATTTTTTTTGCCTGATGAATTGGCTTGCCTCGCCTTGCAGTTACTGCGGCCGGAACGAGAGGAATGGGTTCACCAGTTTTCCCATTATCCCTGTCAGTGCCACCGGCGCTTCCACTACCGACAGGCACAGGCATTCGTGATTCTGGGTGGCGGTGGGGCGATGGGTTTCGCCCGGCTCGCGCACCAGGAAATCACCGCGAGAGTAAATGCCATCGGCATCAGAAAAACTGCCGTAAAGCACCATAGTGATCTCCGTGCCGCGGTGATCGTGCTCGGCCACCTTGTTGCCCGGTGCGATACGGTGGAAAGCGACTTCGTGCTGGCATTGTCCGGTTTTCAAGCGCGCTTCCTTCAACCCCTTGGAGAGGCGACGCCAGCGCAATGCCGAGTTTTGCCCGAGCAGCTTTTCGACCACCGGGGGAACAGATGCGAACACCGGATCTTTAGCCAGTTTACGGGGCAGGGCCGTTCTCGGTGCCTTTTGTTCGGGTGCTTCTGGGGCATCGAATGACTGGTTGCCTGAGTCTATCCGCTGCATCAGCTGCTCGAAGGATTGTTTTTCCTGCTCCGGGGCGCTAGCAAGTGCAGGCGCGCTGGTTGCCAGCAAATTGCCGCCGATGCCGTTGAGAAGCTTGAGATCGGCTGCGCATTTGGGGCACAGCTGCAGGTGGGCCGCTACCACGATACTGTGGGCCCAGTTCAGGCTTCCGCTGGCGTATTCCAGGAGCATGTTGTTGTCTGGATGGTGATGAATCATGGTTACCTACCTGACAATGGTGCTTTGTAGTTTCTTGAGGGCCAGTCGTACACGCGACTTGACGGTGCCCAGGGGCAGACCGAGTTCCTCGGAGATTTCACTGTGTGATTTGCCTTCCATATAGGCTTTTTCAATCACGTGACTTTGCTCCGGTGGGAGGCTCTGCAAGCCGTCAGCGACTGCGCTTTCACTGCGTGACTGCTGTAGGTAAATTAGCGGCTGGTCGTCCTGGCTGTCGTCCCAAATATCCTCTACGTTCAGGCTTTCATCGGTATCTGGTTGCCGGCCATGGCGGCGCAAGGCATCGATGCGGCAGTTACGCATGATGGTATATATCCATGTGCTCGCAGCGGCCTTGTCCGGGTTGAAGCTCGGTGCTTTTCGCCAAACCTTGAACAGAACCTCCTGTACAAGTTCGTCTGCAGCTTCCGGTGCCGAGCTCTGCCCTCCGCGACTGAACTGGAACCCCTTGATTAATGGGGAGAAGTGGAAATACAGCTGCTCGAAGGCGGCGCGATCGCGATGTCGCCCCACTCGGATCAGCAGTCTGCTCCATTCGTCATTTCTGGCCTGGTCAGAAGCCTGCACTATTGTTTGACTCACTGTTTCTGTGTTCCATTTCGACCATTGTACTGGCAATGGTCTTCAGCTGCTTGGCTTACCTACTGTTCACCGGGTTCTACGCGGGATTTTCCGGTTTGGATCAATTGCGGGTCACACTCTTTATCTATCTCGATTCGTGGGGGCGATACCCGGTGCACAGATATTGTGACCGGGTGGTAATCTGATTGGCGTTTGGCGGCGTAATCAAAGGTAACCGTTCAGACGCGACGCCCGGGAGGGGCAATATGGCATCGCTGGTAAATCGTATTAAGCGGCTCTACTCCGATTTTTTGGCGGCAGATCCAGGCTCAATCGCCGAAGTTTATGCGGAGGATGTGGAATTCTCCGACCCGGTACATGTAATACGCGGTCTCCGTGATATGCAGGCTTACTTTGCCGGCGTCGCCAAGAACCTCCAGGAATGCCGGTTTGAGTTCGACCAAACGTTGATCGACGGCAACACTCTCAACCTCTGGTGGACCATGCATTATCGCCATCCCCGTCTCGGCGGTGGCAAGCTTCTGAGCCTGAGAGGGGCGTCTCTGTTGCAGCTGGATTTGGAGCGGGATCGCGTTTTGGCCCACGAAGATATCTACGACCTCGGTGCCATGGTGTATGAACAGGTACCACTGCTGGGGTCGGTATTACGCTACGTTAAGCGGGGCATTGCCAGCGGTAGTGGAGCACAGGGTCAATGAAAAGATATCAGCCCGATAACCTGCTGATGGGTAGTCGGTGGAGGTGCAGCACAAATGTCTAAAAATGTTAGTCCTGCTGAAAAACAGACCATCTGGATTACCGGTGCGAGTTCAGGGATTGGCGCTGAGCTGGTGCGGATACTGACCGGCGAGGGGCATTTCGTGATCATCAGCGGTCGCAATCGAGATACATTGCTGGAACTACAGAAACCAGCTCCCAAATTGGTCAAGGTTTTACCCTGTGATGTCGGCGATGACGCTTCCATGGCAGAAGCGGGTGCATTACTGAAAGACATTACGGATCAGCTCGATCTGGTAATTGCCTGTGCGGGTACCTGCGAGTATGACGACGATCTGTCCCTGGATATTGTGAGCTATCGCAGGGTGTTCGACAGTAATTTCTTCGGTGTAGTGAATACGCTGCGAGTGGCTTTGCCGCTACTTACCAATGCGCGAGCCCCCGTGTTTGTTGCGCTAGGGAGTCTGTCATCCGTCGTGGGGTTTCCGCGCGCAGAGGCCTATGGCGCTTCAAAGGCGGCGCTTCAATATTTTATGGATGCGCTGCGCGCAGATACCTCAAATGTTGCCCTGCGGTCCGTATTGGTCCGCCCCGGCTTTATCGATACGCCCTTGACCCGTGAAAATGACTTTGAGATGCCGTTCCTGATGCCTCCAGAGGAGGCTGCCCACCGGATTCTCGCTGGAATCAGGAGTGGCAAGAGCGTGATCGATTTTCCCCGTCGAATGAGTTGGCCTTTGCGGTTACTGGGTGTGCTGCGGCCGGTGTGGTTTGGCATATGTGCACCTCGCATGACCAGAATTAAAAAATTGAGGAGAGGCTGATGAAAATCGCCATTGTTGGCAGCGGTATTTCAGGATTGACCGCGGCGCATTTGTTGCATGAGAAATATGACATCACTCTGTTCGAAGCGGACGACCGCCTGGGCGGGCACACTGCCACCATTGATGTGCGTGAAGGCGACCGGACACTCGCGATTGATACCGGATTCATTGTTTTTAATGACTGGACCTATCCCAATTTCATCAAGCTTATGAGCAAGCTTGGGGTGGAATCACAGCCTACGGATATGGGGTTCAGCGTGTCGACGCCGCAACTGTCTGAGGTGGGCCAGGGGCAGGGCGGGCGCGAGTTTGAGTATGCGGGAAATAACCTCAACTCCCTGTTTGCCCAGCGTCGCAACCTGCTGGATGGTGGGCACTGGCGGATGCTCAAGGATATTGTACGTTTCAACCGGGACGCGGTAAGTGACTGGCGCGATGGAGAGTTGAGCCCGTCGATGACCCTGGGTCACTATCTGGATAGCAATGGCTATTCCGCGGAATTTTCGTCCCGCTATCTCGTGCCCATGGGGTCGGCCATCTGGTCTGCCAGCATGTCCCGCATGCTGGATTTCTCCGTGGACTTCTTTATCCGTTTTTTCTACAACCACGGCCTGTTGAATATTTTCAATAGACCCCAGTGGCGTGTGATTCAGGGCGGATCCCGGAGCTATATCGAGCCGTTGGTGCGCGGATTTTCAGACCGTATCCGGCTGTCTTCGCCGGTACAGCGAGTCGTTCGTGGGGAGCAGGGAGTGACCCTGGAATACCGGGGTCAGCATGGCGAATCCCGGCACGAAGAGTTTGATCAGGTGATATTCGCCTGTCACTCGGACCAGGCGCTGGCAATGCTGGGTGACGCCGACGCGAGCGAGCAGGATATCCTTGGGCAGATCCCCTATGAGAAAAATTCTGTTGTGTTGCACACGGATATAGGTCTGTTGCCCCGTCGCCGCAGCGCCTGGGCCAGCTGGAATTATCGGCTGCAGGGCGCGCATGACAGCCTTCCGGCGCTCACCTATAACATGAATATCCTGCAGCGGCTGGATACGCAAAAAACCTATTGTGTCACCCTGAATGCGGATCATGCCATTGATCCCGCCAAAGTCATTGGCCGTTACGAGTATTCCCATCCCCAGTTTTCGGTGGATGGCACGCATGCGCAGTCTCGCTGGTCGGAAGTTAATGGCGTCAAGCGCACCTGGTTCTGCGGCGCATATTGGGCCAATGGTTTCCATGAAGACGGGGTCGTCAGCGCGATTCGTGTGGCGAGGGGTTTGGGAGTCGATTTCTAGTGCGCAGCGGTCTTTACACTGGCTGGATTCAGCACAGACGTATGCAGCCTCGGGAGCACGGATTCCGTTATCGGGGTTTTATGGTGTATGCGTTTCTGCACGAGCTGCCAACGCTATTTGCCCAGACGCGATTGTGGTCCGACAAACCCGGTGCGCCGGCGCGTTTCTGCCGGGAAGATTTCTTTGGGGATCCGGCTATTCCGCTGGAGGAGGCAGTCCGAGCGCGGGTATATGAGGAGCTTGGCTCTCGCCCGGAAGGACCCATTGCGCTACTCGCGAACTGGCGGTATTTCGGCTACAACATGAATCCCATCAGTGTGTATTACTGCTTCGATCGGGCCGGTGAGGCAGTGGAATACTTGCTGGTAGATGTGCACAACACGCCCTGGAACGAGCGGCATGGCTACGTTCTGGATGTGCGGTCCCAGGATCGGGTGCACAAGACTGAATTCCGCAAGGAACTGCATGTATCCCCGTTTATGCCACTGGACCAGCGCTATCTGTGGCGAAGCACGATGCCCGGTGACAGGCTTTCCATCCGCATCCAGTCCGTGCAGGGGCAGGAGCGGGTGTTTGACGCTTGTATGACCCTGAAGCGCGAGGAAATCAGTGGGGCGGCGCTGCGCAAGAAACTGATCCAGTTTCCGCTGCACACCGTAAAAATCATCATCTCAATATACTGGCAGGCGCTAAAGCTTCTGGTGAAGCGTATTCCCCTGTTTACCCATCCGGGAAAGAAGCGCCCTTTGTAGTTGCTATTGTTGGGCTGCAAGTGTGCCCGCTAGCTGCGACGTAATCGAATATCAAGTTAGAGCCGGAGAGCAATCGATATGAAGTCTGGATACAAGTCCGCCCCTGCCACCGGGGCAGATTTCCTCGCCGAAGCGAACAGGAAACTTTCAGAAAACGTCGCGGGGCAAGCGGGGATGAAGGCAGGTGCTGTGCTTGATGCGGCGAACGAGCAGGACAACCTGCCCAGTGCTCGTCGTGCAGCGCCGATATCCCGGTTCGAGCGTCTTTGCCGCTGGTTGCTGTTGGAGAAGCTGAAGAGTGTACGCGTGGGAACATTGTTCGTGCACGAGCAATATGCGTTGACTTCAGCGAGTCAGGGGAATAATTCCGCGGGCAGGGGGGCACTGGTGTTTGGCGAACCCGCCGGCACGTCCGATATCGAGGCGCATATCGTTGTGACAGATCCGACCCTGTATGCGCAGGTGGTGCTCAATGGATCGATCGGGTCCGGCGAAGCGTACATGGACGGCGCCTGGCGCTCACCGGATCTCGTCCAGGTGATCCGCTTGATGACTGCCAATATGGCGTTGCTGGAAAGCCTCGATTCGAAATGGAATTTTCTGAATAAAATTGCCCTCAAGGCGCTACATGCGCTGAATGGCAATTCATTGCATGGCTCTCGTCGCAATATCTCTGCCCATTATGACCTGGGCAACGATTTCTTCGGTTTGTTTCTTGACCCGACCATGCTCTATTCATCGGCGGTGTTCCCGTCCAAAGATGCGAGTCTCGCCGAGGCGTCGGAGTTCAAGCTCGCTCGTATCTGTCGCAAGCTGCAGCTCAAGGAAACGGATCATCTGCTGGAGATCGGCACCGGGTGGGGCGGAATGGCGGTATACGCGGCCAGGAAGTATGGATGCCGGGTAACCACCACCACCATTTCAAGAGAACAGTACGAGTATGCAAAAGCCTGGGTCGCCCGCGAGGGGCTTGAGGACCGGGTAACACTGTTGCTCAAGGATTATCGGGAACTGGAGGGGCAGTTCGACAAACTCGTTTCCATCGAGATGGTCGAGGCCGTGGGGCATCAGTACTATCGCGACTTTTTCTCTCGCTGCAGTGCGCTGCTGAAGCCCCATGGATTGATGGTCATGCAGGCCATCACCATTCAGGACCAGCGCTTCGAGCAGTACAAAAACAGTGTCGACTTTATCCAGCGGTATATTTTCCCGGGTGGCTGCCTGCCGTCCAACCAGGTAGTTGCCGACAATATTGCCAATCACACGGACATGCAGATTGTCGGCCTGGACGATATTACTTTCGACTATGCGATGACGCTGCGATCGTGGAGGAAAGCCTTCTTTGAACGGATTGATGAAGTGCGTCAGCAGGGTTTTGACGAGCGCTTTATCAATATGTGGGATTTCTATTTCTGCTACTGCGAAGGTGGTTTCCTCGAGCGGGTGATCAGCACTGCGCAGTTCACCTTTGCCAAGCCCCGATGCAATACATTGCCATCGCTGAATTAAGCTGATGGATTCTGTAGCCAGCGTGCAATCCCGATCGCGCAATTTCGGTAAACTACTGCTCAGCGGCTTGCTGTTTGAACTGGTGTGGTTTCTGTGTGTGGTCTCGCCAGGGACTGCACTGTTGACTATCGTCACGCTGTGCAATCTCTTGTTTCACCTGTGGTTTTTTGATCTCACTGGCCCTGGCGCTGGTGGTATCAGGGGGGCTCTGCGTACCTTGGTATGGGTAGCGGTTGTGACCGTCTCCGGCTGTGTGATGGACTCGCTACTCTTCCGCTTCGGGCTCTTCGAGACATCGAGCCAGATCGTGCTATTGCCTGTCTGGCTGTCACTTCTGTGGGTGAATTTCGCCCTGGCACTGAGGTTTGCGTTTCACTTTCTACAGCGTAAGTTCTGGGTGGCGGCCTTGTTTGGCGCAATCGGGGGACCTGCAAGTTACCTGGTCGGGGCGAAGATCAATGCCTCTGTTAGCCTCGCTGAGCCGCTTGGGCTATCGCTGGCGATACTTGCAGGACTCTGGACTGTCTATCTGCCAGTAGTGATGCAGTGCGCCAAGGCACCGGTGTTTCGGCGATAAAACCTCGAACCTTTGTGTGTTTTCAAGAATTTTCCCGTTGAGTAATTTCCCCGGAGGTGGTCATGGGTACCTGGTTGGCGGCGGCTTCTCTAGTGGTGTCCGGTTGCAACGCACCTGAATCAGTGACCGCACAGGCAGCCGTGATAGGGCGGGCGCAGCTGGTAGAGCCCGCAGGCAGCGCGGCACAGGTGCGCTATTGCGAGTACTTTCTGGTGCCTCAGGGTGGGCCTCAGACCAGCGGGGAAGCCAGTAATATTCGCGTGGTGTACTACGCGCCGGAGGGACGCGAAGGCAGCAAGGTTGCTGAGAAGCGGATCACTGGTGTTATCGATGAGACCGGGGTTCTACTGTCCACCCGCCCACAGATTGCCCAGGAAGATTTCCGTCTCGGCGAAGTCCGGGAGGTTTCTCGATCCGAAACCGGGTGGCGCATGCGCTACCGGGCAGACCGGGAGTCCGGGTTTACCGAAAACACCCTGCCCATGGATAAGCTGGATGTGATCGATGCCGGTTTCGACCCGTACGTCCGCCAGCACTGGCATCGGTTAGAGGCGGGGGAGACTGTGCAGTTCCAGTTTGCCTCCCCGGTGCACGGCCGCTCGATCAAGCTGAGAGCCAGGGCGATCCCCTGTGCGCGAGAGGCGTCGGATCTCTGTCTGCGTGTTGAGCTGGCGCAGGCATTCTTGCGCTGGATTGCCGGAGGGGGAATCGACCTTGAATACAGTGCCGGGACAGACGGCAAACCCGGTTCCGCGAGGTTGACGCGCTTTGTCGGCGTTACCAACCTGCTGGATAAGGCCGGCGAGCCACAGCGCCTGCAGCTGGACTACTTCTATCGTTGAGTCCGGGGCGAACCTCTAGGCGTACATCCAAACAATCTGTTCCTAGCCGATCCCGTTATATTTCTACATGGGTTGGCGCGCTTCTCCACAATCGTCTAAACCTAAGTAGATACAGGCGACAAATGTGGTGAGGAGCGCCAATGAGATCCAAGATCCTGGCCGCTGTGGGCCTAAGCGCAGCAACCCTGTTTGGATGTGCCTACCAGCAGGAACAGGTATACGGCGCAGGCAATATCGTGATTGATACCTACGGCGTGAACATGCGGCAATACCAGCTGGATCTTGCGGACTGCAAAACCATGTCCATGGCGGCGCGCAACGATGCCGGGCGCCGCGGGGTGACCCGCGCTGCGGGTGGTGCGCTGCTGGGTGGTGCGCTGGGCGCGATCATCGGCGATACCAGTAGTGCAGCAGCGGCAGCCGCCGGCGCCGGGGCATTGATCGGCGGCGTGAGTGGCGTCGGCAGTGCACACGCTGAAGAGAGTTACATCGCCCGTAACTGTCTGCGAGGTCGGGGTTACCGTGTGTTGAATTAGCAGAATTATTCGGCAAACCACAGGATGTTGCGCCGGGCTTTGGCCCGGCTTTTTTGTATTCCCTGGTTTTGGCACGGCAGAAAAGATTAGCGGCCGTCATCAAACTGTCACCAAAAATTCATTTCCCTGACGCCATCTACAAATTTATGTCGTTAAAATCTCCCGCAAAATATGGGGGTTTCTATGCGACTATTTTCCAATCTGATACTGGCCGCTCTGCTGGTATGTACCATTCCTTTCGCCACCGCGGACACTTCAGAAGGTGTGCATGGGGCGCTGGAAAAGCGTGTGACCGAGATTATTCAGCGCATGTCACGGGAGTTGTCCCCGGAGGAGCGTGTTGCCCTCACACCGCAGTCGGCTGCCGCATTCCTGTCACAGGACGAGCGCGAATATCTCGGTACCGCGTTTTCCCGCTTCCGTGTAGACCGGCCCTCGGTCATTCATGTCGCATTTGATTCCTCATACGGTGAGACGCCATTCTGGCTAGGCGACCAGGGTTTTACCCGGTCCAGCGCCCTCGATTTTATTGTGGATGAAGAAGATTCTTACCATGTCTGGTCAAAGCGCGTGGGCGCAGGGGAGGTCGACCTGGGTGTGCCCAGCCTTTCCGGCGAGTTGAAGCCCTATCTGGTATTTGCGGCGCCTGTAGACGGTGGGCGGGCAATCGAGATAACACCGCTGGTTTCCGGTGTGGATGTGGCGGTCGCGAAAGTAGGCGGCCTGCCGTTTATCGACGACAACGATTACTTCAATACCCTGCCGCAGGCGCTTGTCGGCCTGCCGGTGTTGCGCAGCTTCGAGAGCTGGGAGCTGGTGTCGCGCTTTGTCGGGTATTTTCGTGAAACCCGCTACCCCTCTTCGGCACAGCCCGACCACTTACAGCTGACCTGGCAGGGTAATCCCGCGACTTCTGCCACCGTGCAGTGGCGCACAGATGACAGTGTCGACAACGGGCTTCTGTGGTTTGCCCCCAGGGACCAGTTTTTCACTGCGGGCCGCAAAGCCGTGCAGCGGAAGAAAGCTACCTATACCGAATTGCGCAGCCTGCAGGTAGTCAACGATCCCGTTGTGCGCCTGCACCGGGTGTCTCTTGAGAATCTGTCGCCGGCAACGGACTACCTGTACGCGGTCAGCGCGGACAACGGCGAGAGCTGGTCGGCTCCGCGCGAGTTTCGCACCGCCGCGAGTTCGCCCTCCGAGCCGTTTTCCTTCGTGTATCTGGGAGACCCGCAAAATGGCCTGGACCGCTGGGGCCAGCTGATTCGACAGGCCGACTTTGAATTTCCCAATGCGCGCTTTTACATGATTGCCGGAGACCTGATCGATCATGGTCAGGAGCAGGACAACTGGGACCAGTTCTTCCACGAGGGCAGCTCGGTATTCGACCGTTCCATGGTGGTACCGGCGCTGGGAAATCACGACAGCCACGGTGGGTATCCCGCCTTATACCTGAAGCAATTTGCGTTGCCGGAAAATGGCAGCAGCAAGCTGGATCCCGGCCGCACCTATCACGTTACTTACCAGGATCTGCTGGTGGTAGTGATGGATTCCAATTACCACTTGGTTGAGCCCGAGTTACAGGTGGACTGGCTGGATCGTGTGCTGGGTGAAAGTACCGCGCGCTGGAAAGTAGTGATCTATCACCACCCGTTCTACGCCTCCCGTGAAGGACGGGACAACAAGTCGATTCGGGATGCCTGGGGACCGATTTTTGACAAGCACAACGTGGATATCGCTTTCCAGGGTCACGACCATGCATATATGCGCACGGTGCCTATGCGAGGCAATGAGCCCGCAGTGGAAGGGGAGCAAGGGACTGTATACCTGGTAGCGGTTTCCGGTACCAAAATGTACGAGCAGGCGTTGCCCGAATTTGCCGCCTTTGGCGCGGTAAATACCCGCACTTATCAGGTGATCGACGTCGACCCGCTATCGGGGTCGCTCAAGTACCGGGCGATTGATGGTGAGGGCAATATCATTGACCGGTTCTCGCTTAGGAAGTTTTGATCAACCATCACAGCCAAACGTGAGGTGATGACAGGCATGTTTGAGTTGGCTGAATGTGTTTTCGTGAAAACAAAAAAAGCCCGCACGTCGCCGTGCGGGCTTGCCCGGTCGTCCGACTAACTAGGGCATTACAGGAGGCGCCGCATAGGGCACTTCAATTTTGGATTTTCCGTTGACGTCAGAAATATCCATATCGCAGTGTGTTTTCAGATCGTGAGCGAATCCCGATGCATTTTGAAGTACTTCCTGGAAGGTGATAATACGGTTAGAACTACCTTCCGCACCGACCGCCGCGATATCAGCGAGCTTGGTACGACCTTGTTTGTCGTGACCATGGGGAACGCAAATTTGCGGGTGGTCAAATTTGCCCTGCTGGTAGGCAGCGCCCCAGTCGGTCAAGCCGGTCTCCATCATTTCGATCATGGCTGCCTCTCGATCGGCACCCACATCAAAGATGCGTAGTCCCGCATCCAGGTTGTGGCGGTTCAGTTTGGAAAAGCCGAAGCGTTTATCGTCGTCCGCATCAAAATCGACAATGGTCTTATAAAACTCCAGTACCTGACGCAGGTTCATTTTTGAGCCGTTATGCATAAACGGTCCGGTGAACTTGGTCATACGGATGGTTGGTGTTTTAAAGAAACCATAGCGGAGCGCCAGATCGTCACTCGGGACGTTTGGATCACAGATTGTCGGCGGTGGATCCATTTCCGGGTCACAAGCCAGGTTCATGGCGAACGGCTTGGCCGAAAGGTCGCTAGGCGATTTGGGTACCTGCACACCGCCGAGACCCACGCCAGCTTCCAGTCGGTCGGCAATTTTCTGCAGAACCGATTTGGATTCCGGCGTGTTATACGGATAGGGTAATTCACCGGGAAGCATACCTATGAGCTGTGCCAGCCTCGCTTTGGACAGTGGTATGATCCCTCCGTTGGTCGTCAAGATATCTCCACCAACACTGACGTCTTCCGCGGTTGGGCGAACCGCAATATTGTAGAAGCCAGAATCGTAGACCCCCTGGTTTTCAAAGGTGTTCATTCTTTCCAGAATGGCAGGAGGCTCTTCACCGGGAACCGGGTCTACGCCACCAAATCCAACCGTGGCACTGATGGTGGCACCGGTAAACTCAGCGGAGGAGTGGCATGCGGCGCAGTCTGTCGCACCGGCCTGGAAACGCCCCATACCCTCATCGATATTGGCGATGGTGGCGGCAGCAGCCTCGCAAACACGGGAACTGTACGGAGGTGCACACCCTCCAATAGGCTCACCCGCGGCAAGTGCGCCGCTTTCCGGCTGGTTCGGCGCTTTGGGGGCTTCGGATCCGGTTTCCGCTTTAGGATGGATAAACTCTGCAAACTTGTAGGAGCAGGAGTCATAAGCGGCAGCAGCTTCCTCGGGAGTATCTTCCGGTGGGAGCATCGCCGTACAATCCTCAAAGGCTACACCATCGCCCTCCGGCTGGAGTTCAGTCCAGTCGATTACCATCATGAAGCGACCGTTGACACGCTCAAATTTCCGGTTCGGTGCGCCTGCTGGCGGACGGGCTTTACCCACATCCAGGCGTACCAGTATTCTCCCGTCAGCGCTGATATGCTCGACCATCGTTTTCGGACCATTATTACCTTCTGGGTCCGAATCGATCATGCCGCCAGCCATCAGGTCGACAATGGTGTTGCCCGTGGTGAGCATCGCTTCATAGGCCTGCACGCCAAGACCCCAGAACAGGTTGAAGTTGACCTCCATCAGGGTTCTGTTGTCCGAGCCGTAACCACAGTTGCTCATGTCCACTTTTTCGGTGAAGTCGGAAGCAGCGGTCAGGCAAACGTCGTTGCCATTGCCGTCTCCCCAGAATTTCTCTACGAAGATGTCTTTGACAAAGTCGGAGTAGAGATAGTCGTCAACACCGCGCTTCTGAGATTCACCGACACCACAGCTGATCAGGCTCCCTAAAAGGGAGTCATTGCAGTTCACCCACTGTCCGTAAAGCGGGGTGAGGTGAAGCATTTTGCGGCCGAGATTGTAAGTGGGCTCGTTGCCTCCACCGCGGTGGGTAAACTCCATTTCCAGGTCACTGCCGATCGGGCCTACTGCCTGGGAGGCAAGTGATGAAAATGGGATCAGAACGCCATGTTTCTGGGCATAGTCCCCGCCGTAATAAACACGCAATTTCGCGTCCGGGTCGCGGAATCCCAGTGTGTTTACGCCGTTAAAAAACATATCCGCACGACCATCCCAGAAACTGCGCTGGTTGAAGATGGCGTTGTAGGTTGTCGGTGTATTGCGCGGTTCTACCCGTCGCACGGTCTTGGGGAATGCCGGATCATTGGGGAAGTCCACTGGGAACAGAACGTCGTCGTCGTCAAATCCCAGGTCTTTTGCATTAATCGTTCCGGCATCCTGCGCGGAGCCGGCGATCAGACCGGTAAACAATGTGGCGCGCACCCCTTGGGAGGAAACGACATCGTTTACGTCGTAGTTGGCAATACTATTCAGGACAGAACTGTCAACAAGGTTGCCTGGAGTCCCGTTGCCTTGGTCCGGGGTTGCCCCCGAACTGATGAGTGTACTTTCGCTAACCGGCAAGCCGCGCGGTGAATTTACGCCACCGTAATGCGCTGCGGTAAGCTTCTTGTTGGCCCCCAGCAATTGGTGTGACATGTCCCCACCGCGGAGACCTGGACTCATGCTATTGACTCGTCGTACGTCAGCGCCAGAGTTGAAGTGGCAGCTGGCGCATGCCTGAACTCCGTCACTGCCAACCTGCATGTCGTAAAAGAACAGCTTTCCAAGTCGTTGTAGCGCTACGCGCTTGCCTGGTTTGGTGATTTGCTCCCATTCCGAAGTGCTAACACCTTCGCCTTCGCCATCTAGTAAGCCCAGCATGTTTACATCGGGAACAGTGACTTTCTTGAGAGGAGGGGGATCAGCCAAGGTCGGTCCAGCAATCAAGGACAGAGATAGTCCCCAAGCGCCGCCTCGCTGTAGAAACACACGGGTTATGGAGGTTCGACGTCCTGAAGGTTGTTCGAGGTGTGACTCTGGAGGTGCGATTGACGGTTTATCCCTGTGCGGATAGCAATCGCCATTACGGCAAGGCATAGCTAGATCCCTCTCGCTGGTTACTCTGATCGATACTTCTCATTGCCACAGATCACCGGGGCGGAAATCTCTTACGATGGTGTAAAAGCATCCCCGGCTGATTGATCATTTTTTGGGCAACCTTTAAAAAATAGGTTTTCGTTTTGCATATGACAACTGGCTTCGCGGCCTATCAGTTATAAGAGTGAGAAGGAAGTTTCTGAGAAAAATGACTCAGCTGGCAGGTGATTCTGGTGTGGAGATAGTGTTTTTTACGAAAAGATTCTGTGGCGCCTATTTCTCGAAAAGTAAAAATTTCAAATAAAACAATAGTTAACGGCTTTGCGTACCCATTGATCGTGGATCTAGGTCGTCGTGCTTACCAATAGCTGCTGTATTTGAGTGGCGGGTTAAATTGAGAAATTATTACGGGCAGAATTTAACATTTTTAAATTTTTGCGATCTTTTGTTATACCCCTTTTGCTTTTATTTTTTTATGGGATACGAATATAAAATTATATCGATTAGCTAGTAGGGGCTATTGTTAAAAAAATAAAAAAAACTATAAGCCGTTTTTACCTGTTCCCCAATAAGTATGCATTTGGGGTATGTAACTTTATTGAGCTTGTCTTGAATGCCGCACTACGCACTAGTAGAAATTCGGCGTAAAAATTGAGTGTTTTGATATCAGGTTCTTCGATGCCTTATGGCTGTGACGTTTGCTGCATTCTGGCGGGTCGCAGCATGCGCCGTTTTTGCTTAATCACAACTTTTTTCCTAGTGAATTAAAACTTCCCTCCCATGGCGACTAATCCGGCTCGACTCAAAACTGAATACCGATTGTTCATTATTCGAGCTTGTTGTACGAAATAAGATCGGTCCCTACAAGGTAAGACGACTAATTCATCCTGTGCAGTAGTTTTGCTGTCACTCGCCGGTTGGCTTCAGTTAGTGCAGTCCTTGTCTGTCGTAGCAGTTTTCACCTGACAATTGAGATAGCCGCAATATGTTCAAAGCTACTGCCATATGGCATTCGGTTTTCTGCCGTTTGTTTTTTGGGGTTCGCTTTGACATTCGCAGTCAGCTCATCGGGAAATCTGTAAGTCGCGAACGTTAGGTGCGGGAGAGCACCTGTGTAATCGGATGGCGATCACCGCAATATCGTCAACCGAGGTGTTGATGTTCAAGGAGATATTCATGAAGACGTATACCCCGATAGCCGCAGTCATGGTTTTTGCCATCAGCTCGGCAGCCATGGCTGAAAATAATACCGCCGTACAGGTGCAGATCGGCGCAATGAACAATGCAATTGCTGATCAAGAAAGTCCGCTCTCATCCGATAATTTCATTCTGCAAACCCAATTCGGGTACAGGAACAAAGCTGAAGCAATTCAGGATGGCACTGAAACTGGTAGTGCGATCTTTCAGACCCAGTTCGGACAAATGAACAGGGCATCTTCCTTGCAGGAGGATGGTTATGACAATTTGACGAGTGTTCTACAGGTAGGCACCAAAAACAAAGCGTTCACTTTTCAGGTGTTGACGGTGGGTGATCACGCACTGGTAGACCAGTATGGCGAGTTCAACCGCGCTGAAGTAAGTCAGATGTGGGGCAACTACAACCTGGGCTCGATCAAGCAGGATGGCACTGGTAACAAAGGTTGGATTGATCAATGGGCCAGCGAGTATTCGATAGGTTTGATTGAGCAGCACGGCCAGGATAACCGCGCCCGTACACAACAGTGGGGCACGTTGGGCTCGCATTCATACACTTATCAGTACGGCACCGGTAACCGGGCCAACGTTACCCAAACAGCCTTCTATAGTGACTCTTTGATCATTCAGCACGGAGAGTACAACCGTGCTCGGGTTGATCAATTTGGTGTAGACCTCAGTCAAGTGACACTGCAGGTAGGTATTGGTAACAAAGCCGTGACCATGCAGGAAGAGTATGGGCACAAATCCTTCACAACCCAGTTGGGTGAATACAACGTTCATCACACCACGCAGCTTGGTTACAATGAAACTGCGGTAGCCACTCAGTTTGGTGCGGCAAATAAAGGCGTGATTAATCAGTAACTAGCGTATCTAAATCGCAAGTCTTTTAGTTGCCAAGAAAAACGGGCGCGGCTCTTTCGAGCGCGCCCGTTTTTTTGCTGCAACGCTAATGTTGAGAGCGTTACTCTCCTAACGTAAACAGTTGTGTGTTGCCGCCCGTGGCAACAATGTTAACGGTTTTGGTCTTTTCGTTTGCGAAGCGGAACAGGTAGTGTGGACCACCAGCCTTGGGGCCAGTGCCGGACAGGCCCATGCCGCCGAACGGGTTGACCCCGACCACAGCACCGACCATATCGCGGTTTACATAACAGTTGCCCACATCAATGCGCTTGAAGATGGCGCCGGCGCGGCCCTCGATACGGGAGTGCAGACCGAAGGTCAGGCCATATCCGGTGGCGTTGATGCGCTGAATCACATCTTCGAGCTCTTCCGCCTTGAAACGCACTACGTGCAGGAAGGGGCCGAACACTTCGCGCCTCAGCAGGTTGAAGTCCTCGATCTCTACTACTTGCGGGCCGAAGAAGGTACCGATCTGCGGACGCTTGGCTTCGTCAAAAGCAAACAGCGGTTTGGCTTCCTGCTGCATGCGTTCGCTGTGCTTCTGCAGCAGGCCGAGCGCTTTCTCATCGATCACCGGACCGATATCAGTTTCCAGCTTGGAAGGGTCGCCCAGGGTCAGTTCGTCACAGGCGCCTTTCAGCATGTTCAGCAGGTTGTCTGCGATTACGTCCTGCACGCAAAGAATGCGCAGCGCGGAACAGCGCTGGCCGGCGCTCAGGAAAGCGGACTGGATGACATCGTCCACCACCTGCTCGGGCAGGGCGGTGGAGTCCACGATCATCACGTTCTGGCCGCCGGTTTCGGCGATCAGTGGGACGATGGGGCCGTCTTTGGCTGCCAGCTGCATGTTGATGTGCTTGGCAGTTTCAGTGGAGCCGGTGAAAGCCACACCGGCAACCCGCGGGTCGTCCAGCAGTGGTTTACCGATGGCGGCACCGGTACCGGTTACCAGATGCAGAATTTCGCGGGGTACACCGGCTTCGTGCATCAGCTGTACTGCGCGGTGGGCGATGCAGGGGGTCTGCTCGGCGGGCTTGGCAAGTACACCGTTACCTGCAGCAAGGGCCGCAACCACCTGGCCGGTGAAAATCGCCAGCGGGAAGTTCCACGGGCTGATACACACGAACACGCCGCGGCCGCAGAGGCTGAGCTCATTGGTTTCGCCGGTGGGTCCGGGCAGTACGGTGGGCTCACTGAAGTGCTTGCGCGCACCGTTGGCGTAGTAACGGCAGAAGTCCACCGCCTCGCGCACTTCCGAGATGCCGTCGTTAAGGGTACGGCCGGCTTCGCGACAGATGATTGCAACCAGTTCGTTGAGGTGCTGTTCGTACAGGTCGGCAACCGTGTCGAGAATCTTCGCGCGCGCGTCACCGCCCAGGCGGTTCCAGGCGCGTTGGTGCTGCTGCGCGGAGGAGTAGGCTTTCTCAATCAGCGCAGGATCCGTATCGGCGGTATGGCCGACGGTTTCGCCGGTGGCCGGGTTGCGCACGGGCTGGTCACCGGAAATGGACTCGCCCGCAATGATCGGGCCGCCTTTCCAGGAAGCGCCGCTAGTGGCGGATACCGCCTGCATCAGTGGCTTGGCGGCGACGGGGTCGGTCAGTTCAATGCCGCGGGAGTTTTTGCGCGGCAGAGCTTCGTGGCCGATATAGATGTCCGCGGGGACCGGGATTTCCGGGTGGCGGTACGGGTTGCATGCTTCGCTCAGCTTCAGGGTATCGCGCACCAGTTCATTGACCGGGGTTTTCTCGTCCATGAAACGGTTGACGAAGGAGCTGTTGGCGCCATTTTCCAGCAGGCGGCGGACCAGGTAGGGCAGCAGGTCTTTGTGTGCGCCCACTGGAGCGTAGACCCGGACCGGGACGCGCTTGCCGTGTACTTGTTCGATCTGGTCGTAGAGCAGGTGGCCCATGCCGTGCAGGCGCTGGAATTCATAATCGTTGGCGTCGCCCGCCAGTTCCAGGATCAGGCCCACGGTGTAGGCGTTGTGCGTGGCGAACTGCGGGTAGATGGCATCGCGGCCATCCAGCAGTTTTTTCGCGCACACCTGGTAAGAGAGGTCGGTGTGGCACTTGCGGGTGTAAACCGGGTAGTCGGACAGACCCATCTGCTGGGCGTGCTTGATCTCGGTATCCCAGTAGGCACCTTTTACCAGGCGCACCATCAGTTTGCGTCCGGTATCGCGGCCCAGCGCGATCAGCCAGTCCGCCACGTGCGGGGAGCGTTTCTGGTAGGCCTGCAGTACAAAGCCGAGACCCTGCCACGCTTTCAGCTCAGGATCGCGCGCCAGTGCTTCAAATACGTCCAGGGAAATATCGAGGCGATCCGCTTCCTCGGCGTCAATATTGAGGCCCATATCGTATTTTGCCGCAGCCGCGCAAAGCTCTTTTACCTTGGGTAGCAATTCATTCATCACGCGGTCGCGCTGCAGTTCGCTGTAGCGGGGGTGCAGGGCGGAGAGCTTGATGGATATGCCGTTGGCCTCGACAACGTCGCGTTTGGTGTTGTCCGCACCGATGGCCTCGATGGCCATCATGTAAGCGTCGAAGTACCGCTGGGCGTCCGCCATGGTGCGGGCACCCTCACCGAGCATATCGAAGGAGAAGCGGGTGCCGGGCTTGTTTTCCGCCGGACCGCGCTTGAGCGCTTCTTTAATGGTACGGCCAAGCACGTACTGGCCACCCATGATCTTCATGGCCTGCATCATGGAGGTGCGGACCATGGGCTCACCCATGCGACTGACCAGCCGTTTCATCCAGGTGGATGGCTTTTCGGTAATATCCGGATCCAGCTCGACAATATTGCCGGTCAGCATCAAACCCCAGGTCGAGGCATTCACGAACAGGGAGTCTGACTGGCCGCGGTGACTGGACCAGTTGCCGGAGTGCACTTTCTCGGCGATCAGCTTGTCGGCGGTGTCGGCGTCCGGCACCCGCAGCAGGGACTCGGCCAGGCACATCAGTGCCACGCCTTCCTTATTGGAGAGGCCGAACTGTTGCAGGAAGGCATCGAGGGTGCCGCGCTTGCTGCGCTGTTCCCGGGATTTGACCACCAGCTCGCTGGCGGTGGCGAGGATCTTCTCCCGCAGGGCCTCTCCCGGGCGCGGTGCGGCCAGTAGCTCGCTGACGCACTGGTTTTCGTCGGCATGCAGGTATTGGCGGGCCTTCTGGCGGGCGTTGTGCAACTCTTCGGTCAATTTGCCGGCGAACTGTTTAGACATGTGGACTCCCAGACTAAAATAAGGTGCAGGATAAAAAACCGGATTATGTGGTAAATGTCCCAGAATTAATCGCCATTCTTCCACGGAGTGTGGTTAAATATAGGGCTTATTCGGTTAATCACCAGTAGGGTATTTTGTTATGTCTCGGAAATTGGAAGATCTGGACCGCATTGATCGCCAGATTCTGCGCATTCTGCAGCGCGCTGGCCGCCTGCCCAACGTTGAGCTGGCCCGCCGGGTTAACCTCAGCCCCACGCCCTGTCTCGAGCGGGTGAAGCGCCTCGAGCGCGAGGGGTTTATTCAGGAATATGTCGCACTGCTGGATCCGCTGAAAGTGGATGCGGGCCTCGTCGTGTATATCCAGGTATCCCTGTCGGACACCGCCACAGAGACGCTCGAGGCATTCAACAAGCATGTTTCCGGTCTCGAAGAGGTTCAGGAATGTCATATGGTCGCCGGTGGTTTCGATTACCTGGTGAAAATCCGTATTAAGGATATGCTCGGCTACCGTCGATTCCTCGGCGAAAAGCTGGCGTCGGTACCCGGTGTGCGTGAAACCCACACCTATGTCGTCATGCAGGAAGTGAAGACCGATACGTCGGTTGCCGTGCCTGATCCTGAACCCAAGTCCGGCAAGCGATAGTCCGTTCCGACCTGAGTAACCCATGCTGTATTTGGATCGAGTCTAGTGGATCGAGCGGAATCCTTGCCTGCCACCAGCGCGGCCAACCGCCGCGCTACGCTGCTGGCGCTGGCTGCTGTACTGTGCTGGTCTACTGTGGCGAGCGCCTTCAAGCTGTCACTCCAATACCTGACTCCGTTACAGCTGGTCAGCATTGCCTCGGTGGTGTCGGCCGTGTTTATGCTGGGCGCGATCCTCTGGCAGGGGCGAACCGCGGAAATTGCCCGCAGCTGGAAGGCAAACTACCACTGGTATATTGCACTCGGTTTTTGCAATCCTTTCCTTTATTACCTGACGCTGTTTCACGCCTATGAACTGTTGCCAGCGCAGCAGGCCCAGCCTCTGAATTACACCTGGGGCGTCCTGCTGGCGCTGTTGTCAGTACCACTCCTCAAGCAAAAGCTGCGCCGTCAGGATCTCCTTGCCGGACTTGTGTGTTACACCGGCGTGCTGGTCATCGCTACCAGCGGCAATCTGCTCGATTTGCAGTTCGAGCAGCCCTGGGGGGTGGCACTGGCGCTGCTCAGCACCCTGATCTGGTCCTGTTACTGGCTGCTGAATACCCGTATCGGAGGCAATGCAGCGGTGAATCTGTTCCTCACCTGTTGCTGTGGACTACCGTGGCTTGCCGCTACGCTGCTATGGCAGGGGTGGGGAGAGGGCTGGCAGTGGCCGCCACTGGCGGGCTGGCTCGGAGCCCTGTATGTGGGCTTGTTCGAGATGGGTATTGCATTCCTGCTCTGGCAAGCGGCAATGATGACCTGTGACAATACCGCCAGAATCAGTAATTTTATTTACCTGTCGCCACCGCTTTCACTGCTGTTGATTGCGCTGCTGGTCGGTGAAAAAATCCAGCTTGCCACCATTGCCGGCTTAGCACTGATCCTGCTGGGAGTGGCGATACAGCAGGGCGCTTTAAAGCGGCTGCTGTTGAAACGTTCCTGATAACACCAATAACGAATCGCACACCAGAGTAGTGGGCGAGTATTACCTGCGAGAAAAGAGGTGAGAGCATCATGAATTTTGCCCTGAGTGAAGAACAGCAAATGATCCAGGACGCCGCGCGCCAGTTCGCTGACAGTGAGCTGAAGCCCGTCGCTGCAGAATTGGACAAGACCGGTAACCGGACGCTGTTTCTGGACAAGCTGAAGCAATTGGCAGAGCTCGGCTTTATGGGAATCAATATCGACCCGGATTTCGGCGGCACCGGTGCCGGTACTGTTGCGTTCAGTCTGGCCATCACGGAGCTCGCTCGCGGTTGTGCATCTACGGCAACCACTACCTCTGTTACCAATATGGTGGCGGAAGTCATTCAGGCTAAGGGCACCGAAGAACAGAAGTCCCGCTACCTGCCGAAAATTTGCAGTGGCGAATACCCTGCAGGCTCTTTCTGCCTGACCGAATCCGGTTCAGGTTCGGACGCCGCTGCGATGCGCACCCGCGCAGTACGGGACGGCGACGACTATGTGTTGAACGGCAGCAAGCTGTTTATCAGCAGCGCCGAGTTTGCCGGCATTTTCGTGGTGTGGGCAGTGACCGACAGCAGCGCTTCCAAAGGGAAGGGTATCTCCTGTTTTCTGGTCGAAGCCGGCACTCCCGGGCTGGTGGTCGGCAAGGCGGAAGAGAAGATGGGGCAGAAGGCCTCCGTCACCAACGAAGTCTCTTTCGAGGACTGCCGCGTGCCCGCAGCCAATATGCTGGGGGAGGAGAATCGCGGTTTCCGTATTGCTGCCGGTGAGCTGGCCGGTGGCCGTATCGGCATCGGTTCTCTGGCGTTGGGAATCGGACTGGAAGCGCTGGACTGCGCCCGCGCTTATCTGCAGGAGCGGGAGCAGTTCGGCAAACCCCTGGCCCAGTTCCAGGGACTGCAGTGGCAGCTCGCGGACAAATACACCGAACTGGAAGCTGCGCGCCTGTTACTGATGCAGGCAGCCTGGCAAAAAGATGCGGGCGAGCATTTCGGGCCCGCGGCGTCGATGGCAAAACTTTATGCGGCGGAAAAGGCCAATGAAGCCTGTTACGTGGCGCTGCAGATGCATGGTGGTGTGGGTTATACCCGCGAGTTCCCGCTGGAGCGGATGGCGCGGGATGTACGTATTACCACCATCTATGAAGGCACCAGCGAAATTCAGCGACTGATTATCGCGCGGCATCTGCTGGAAGGTGTACGCTAACCCGCCGACACCGACCGAGATCGCCATTTCCGAACTGGAGTCGCATATGATTCGCAATTTTCAGGAGCATGCCGCCAATGAGCGGACGTTTCTCGCCTGGATTCGTACAGCGACAGCGGTAGTCGGTTTTGGTCTCGCGATTGGGCGCCTCGGTGATCAGCTGCCCTCGCCGTGGACCGAGATTGCCATGTTGATTTCCGGCGGTCTGGTGATTCTGTTGGCCTATCTGCGTATGCGCAGCAAGCAGCGGGAAATCGATAGCACGACCGAGCAGGCCCGGGAAGAGCGACCATTCGACCTTCTGCTGCTCGCCCTGGTCTGCAGTATGTTTGCGCTTATCGGTTTTTTTACCCTCCACCTCGTATAGCCGTCCTGACGCATTAAAGGATTGAATTCTTGAGTTTACAGATTGCCTCAACTGAAAGCCGCTCATTGCTTTTGGGAGCACGTGAGGCTATCCCCTTGCTCGGCGGTTATATACCGGTTGCGATCTCGTTCGGTCTTATCGCGATTCAATCCGGGTTCAGCGGCTGGGAGGCTGTGCTTATTTCGACGCTGGTGTATGCCGGCGCATCTCAGTTTCTGTTTGTGGCCATGGTCGCGTCCGGCGCGCCATTATGGTTTGTGGTGCTAATGACGCTCCTGATTAATGCGCGCCACGTCGTATATGGGCCGAACATTGCGCCCTGGCTGAATAAAAACCGGTGGTGGCCGTGGCTGATGCACGGCCTTACGGACCAGATTTTTGCTTTGGCGCTTGTGCGTTTGCCGCAGCTCGAAGCGCGCGAGCGTATGGGGTGGTATATCGGTGCGTCGATCGTTGCCTGGTTCAGTTGGATTGGTGGTACGGCGCTGGGCGCGGTTGCCGGCAAAGAGCTGACACAACGGTGGCCATTGCTTGGCGAGATTATGCCGTTCGCGTTGCCGGCATTGTTTCTCGTGCTGCTGGCGCCACGGTTTGCCTCGAGACTGTGGGCCATTACCCTCGGTAGCACGGCGATTGTTGCGTTGTTGTTTGCGGTGAGCGGCATGAAGAATGCGGGCATCCCTATCGCTGCGGTGTGTGGTGCGCTGGTGTATTACGGACTGAGCTCGCTGGTGCGGAATAAGGTGCAGCGGAGCAGGGGGGCACGAGATGGATAGCGAACTCTGGATTGCTCTGCTGGCAACAGCCATCGGCACGTTTCTGATGCGTGCTCTGCCCCTGTTGTGGATGCAACGTCATCTGGTCCGCAAGCAGGCTGGTAATTCGCTGGATGCGATGCCGTCCTGGCTCACTGTACTGGGACCATTGATGATCGCGGCGATGTTTGGTGTGTCGCTGGTACCATCAAAGGTCAGTACGCAGGCATGGCTGGCTACCGCAATCGGCACGCTGGTTACTTACCTGGTGTGGAAGCGCACGAATTCGCTGGGTTGGCCGGTATTTGTCGGTGTGGTCGTGTACGGCGGAGTCATTCTGCTGGCCAATGTCGCTGCCTGACAGGCTAGCCGGTGTTGTGGCCGGAACACAGTGAGTCGATTCGTTTGGTGGCAAGTGCCACTGCTCCCCATTTTCCTGTCATTTCAGTTGGGTATCGGCTGAGGCGGTACTGTACATATCTTGCTACAGCCAGTGCATGCAAAAACCAGTATCTTGCACTGGATCGCGTGTATTCGCACTCCGGGAGTTTCGCTCCGGTTCCTACTACCAACATATTCCCCGCAACCGATCTGACGCGGCGGGCAATGAATGCCAGGCGCACTTTGTAGAAGGTGACTCGCCTGCAGTGGAATCCTTCCGTGTGCGCGCCCGGTTGATTGAGGAGGGCGAGAGCCTTTGCTTGTGTGCCGGTATAACACCGCCACCGCATTTCTTGATCGTTGGCGGTGGCATAGACGCGAGACCTTTGGCGGCGATGGGCCATTAGCTGGGGTGGCGGATCAGCGTGTGGGATCCGCGTCCGGCCAATGCCTGGCGTGAGTATTTTCCCGACGCGGATGAATTACTGAGCTGCCCAGTGGATTCGCTTGCGGATTTTGTAACTGGCCAGAAAGTTAGCGCTGCAGTCTTGATGAGTCATAACGTGGAGCTGGATGCCAGCGCATTGTCTGTGCTGCACGGCTGTCACAGTTTGATGGTCAGAATATTGTCTGCGGCGTATATGGCGATCGACGAGGGGTGCCCGCGGTTTTCGGGGCACCACACTTGTCGTTGTTGCAAAAGCTTGATGGGGACAAGGGCGCTCGCATTCTCCTGAATAGCGGCGAGCTTAATCTTCAGGGGCAGTTTCCGGGTATTCGATCTCGCAGATGAAATAGGTCACCCACTGCTCCATCTGTTGAATTTCCACTTCATCGTCGAGCCGCTTGCCCAGCAGGGCGCGGGCGACTGGCGAATCCATCGAGATCAGCCCCTCTTTCACATTGAACTCGTCGGGTCCGACGATACGGTATTTCACTTCCTTGCCGTCTTCGTCTTCCAGTGTCACCCAGGCGCCGAAGAAAACCTTATCGCGGTCGTCTGGAATTCGGTCCACCACGGTAATCTCTTCAAGGCGCTTGGTTAGGAAGCGTACCCGGCTGTCGATTTCCCGCAGACGTTTCTTGCCGTAGATATAATCTGCATTCTCCGAGCGATCCCCCAGTTTGGCGGCATCACTCACTGCCTGGGTAATGCGCGGACGCTCCTGTTCCCACAAGAATTTCACTTCCGCGCGCATCCGTCGCGCACCTTCCGCAGTGATGTAACGTGAGCCTCGAGGGCGCGGTGGTCTCCAGCGGCCCATCAGGAACATTCCTCGAGATTGTGGATTTCAATCCCGGGCCCGGGGGTAGGTAGGGGGAAGCCGAAGATCCGGCTATAAAATTCCAGTTCTCCCTCTAATGCCATCTTGATACTGTCCGCACTGCGGAATCCGTGGCCCTCTTCGGCAAACGTGATGTAAGCGACCGGCAGGCCGCGGTCTTTCAGCGCGTCAACCATGGCCTCGGCCTGGTTCGGTGGCACTACCTTGTCCTCCATGCCCTGGAAAAAGATTACCGGGCAATTGAGCTTTTCGATGTGCTCGATGGGAGAGCGCTCGCGGTAGACGGATTCGGCTTGCGGCCAGGGGCCGACCAGTTTGTCCAGGTAACGGGATTCAAATTTGTGGGTGTCCCTGGCAAGGGTGGTGAGATCGCCGATCCCGTAGTGGCTGGCTCCAGCGGAAAAGGTATCGTGGAAGGCGAGGGCGGCGAGCACGGTATAGCCGCCGGCGCTGCCGCCTTTGATCAGCAGTCGCTCAGGATCTGCAAGCCCTTTTTGAACCAGGTATTCCGCGCCCGCACACACGTCTTCCACATCGATAATACCCCAGTTGTCTGCCAGGCGGTCGCGGTACTCGCGACCGTAGCCGGTGCTGCCTGAGTAATTGACATCCAGGATGGCGATACCACGGCTGGTCCAGTACTGAATCTTCAGGTTGAGTGCGGCGGAAGTGGCGCCAGTGGGGCCACCGTGGCTAAACACGATCAGCGGCGGCAACTCGCCGGCGGGTGCGCTGAACTGGGAATTGGTGGGGGAGTAGTAAAATCCGTGTACTTCCCGTTCCGCAACTTGATAGCTGACCGGTTCTGCACGTGCAAAGGTGGATTTGGGCAGGGCGAGGTTTCCACTTTGGGCAATGGATTGAAATTGCCCGGTTTCCGCAGAATACAGGGAGATTTCAGGTAACGAGTCTGCGCTGCCCGCAATCATCAGGGCTTTTCCCGATGCGCAACTGATGCTCTCGAAATCGCACCCGGGATGAGGGATCAGGTCCGAAGTACCATTTTTCAGGTTGACGATGGCCAGTTGCCAGAGCCCGTTTTGTGTAAAGGTACAGAAAATCTGATCTTCGGCGATAAAATCGTAGGTCGACATGCCGAACACCCACTGAGGTGTGGCGAACTCCGCGGGTAGATTCCAGATCGGGGTGTCGCTACCCAACCGGTAAAGATTCCACCAGTTACTGCGATCAGAAACGTAATAGAGGTCGCCGCCGGGAGACCACTGCGGCTGGAAAATAGACTCATTGCCATCCCCCGCGATGCGTCGCGCCTTGCCAAAAGCCCCATCGACATCGAGTTCAGAGAGCATCAGTTCCGTGGTGTCCCAGGGCATATCCGGGTGGTGCCACTGCAGGAAACTGAGCCGATTGCCATCAGGGCTGATTCTCGGGTTGGAGTAGAAATCTGCACCTTCTGCAATGATTTCGTACGGGGCGGCTTCATCCGGAGCCTCAGTGCCTCGCAGGTCGATAGCGATAATACGGGCGACCGCTTCGCGGTCACTTTGTGACTCATCTTCCTGCACACAGATCAGGCGCTGGCGGGCTTGGTCGATGATCAGGTCGGCATAGTGGATATTACCTTCCGGGGTAATGGGTTCGGGTACCTCGCCATTTAATGGCATACGGTAGATCCGTTGATCTGCGGCCAGCACGAAATAGACCCAGCCATCAGCGACCGTATAGCAGCCGCCGCCATATTCGTGTGCCTTGGAACGCACACTTAATGGTGCTGGCAACAGGTCGCGGCGTCCAGATTGAGTATCGAACTCCACCAGTACCGAACGCCCTTTTTCTGCCGGCCTTGATTCGAGCCAGTAAGCGCGGTTTTCAAACAGGCGCGCTTCACTCAGACGAACATTGCCGGCGGTCAGTAAATCGGCGCTGATTGCAGAGCGCCAGCTGCCGTATGGCGCCTGTTCCGGCGTGTCATTTGATCGGGTATCCAGTGGGGTCAAAGTCATGTCTCCTGTCGCCTGTTTAAAACATCGAGCTGGCGTGAATGAACGCATTGTACGCCGGCGCGGGATTGCGGCAAATGCTGTGGCTACGTGCAACGCCGTTCTCATCGGCTGCTAGTCTTAATGTAGTTGCGTCATTCGGCGCCAGCCGTCCCTGGGAAAAAGATCCGGGGGTGGTTCACTATGGCGGAGAACGGTATGCAGGGGTTTTTGGACGGCTTGGCATCTCTGATTGGTTGGGGGAACAGCCTGACCTGGGGTGGGCTGGGCGGATACTGGTGGCTGGGCATCCTGATCGCCGCACTGTTACCTGCGGGGCTGTACTTCACGGTGCGTATGGGGTTTGTACAGTTTCGCTGCTTCGGCCACATGCTGCGTGTGATGGGACACAGTTTCCATAAGGAACATGATGACGCGGTGTCCTCATTTCAGGCATTTGCTACCAGTGCAGCAGCCCGTGTGGGCACCGGTAATATCGCCGGTGTGGCGGTTGCGATTACCGCAGGAGGGCCTGGCGCCATCTTCTGGATGTGGCTGGTAGCGATGGTGGGGATGGCGACCAGCCTGGTTGAAAATACCCTCGCGCAAGTGTTCAAGGAGCAGGGCGAGGTAGCAGGCACTTTCCGGGGTGGCCCCGCGTATTACATCGACAAGGGGCTGGGCAAGCGCTGGAAATGGTTGTCCATTGTCTTTTCCGTCTTCCTGATCATTTGCTTCGGATTCTTCTTTAATGCTGTGCAGGCCAATGCCATGTCCGAGGCGATCCACTCGGCGTGGGGGGTAAACCCGCTGCTGGTGGGTGTGCTGATTGCGATTTTGGCGGGCGCGATTGTGTTTGGCGGGATCAAATCAATCGGCAGATTCGCTGGTATCGTAGTGCCGATCATGGCCCTGGCCTACATCGCCATTGCCCTGTTTGTGATTGCGACCAATATCTCGCGTATTCCGGAAGTGTTCAGCCTGATCTTTGCCAATGCCTTCGGGATGCAGGAAGCGGGGGCGGGAGCGTTTGGTGCGGTGGTGGCCAACGGCATCAAGCGGGGTCTGTTTTCCAATGAAGCCGGTATGGGCTCATCGCCGAACGTGGGCGCGGTTGCCGATGTGAAACACCCGGTGGTACAGGGCTACGTGCAGATGGCCTCGGTGTTTCTCGATACCATGCTGATCTGTACCGCCACGGCAGCGCTCATATTATTGAGCAATGTCGAATTAAGCGGGGCGATGGAAGGGGTCACCCTGACCCAGGCAGCACTGGCCAGTGAGGTGGGCAGCTGGGGTAGCAGTTTTATCGCTATCGCGCTGATCTTCTTCGCGTTTACTTCGGTAATTGCCAATTACTACTATGCGGAAACCAATATTTTCTATCTCTGGCACACGCGCTTTTCCATATTCTGCTACCGGTTCCTGTATATCGTATTTATCCTGTTCGGCGCCTGGGTGGCCTGGAGCGGTAGTTCCGACAACTTCCAGCTGCTGTGGAATATGGCAGACATGTCCATGGGCTTTATGGCAACTGCCAACCTGCTCGCGATCCTGTTGTTGTCCGGGGTGGCGATCAAGGTGTTTGCGGATTACGAAACGCAGCGGAATCGGGGAATTGCAGAGCCGGTGTTCGATGCGCGACAGCACAATATCCCGGGTATCGAGCCGGATGTGTGGCAGGGTGGGCCACATACCCCGGGAGAGCATATGGAATAGGGCGGGGCGCAGCCCTGTTTCCCCGGTAATGAGACACTGTTCCGCCAGCGACTGTGATGCCGGTTGCCAAACCGGAAACATGTCCCATTTTGCCGAATTCACTGAGAACCAGTGCGCACTCCGCCGTTGATGAATCTTTTAGGCTCACCGCTGGGTTAACAGCCAACCTCGCGCGGTGAGTATTTCATGTCAGGCCAACAAAAATTCCAGATTGTATCTGCAGGTAAAACCCTGCGTGCGAAAGCACCTGCGGAAGTATTACAGGAGGTGGCCAGCACCTTCTCCGTCAGTGCCGAACAGGCGCGCAAGCTTTTCCTGAAAGGGTGGGTAATCAAGGATCAGCTCTCACCGGGGCAGGTGGTCCAGTATCGCACTCAGCTACAGCAGATCGGACTGAAAATCGAAGTACACCCCGCCGGCAAGTTCGACAACCGTGCAATACTCGCGCGGCTGCAATTCGCGCAAAAACGCAAGGCGCGTAAAGAATCCGGCGCCCAGCCCGGACGTTCGGGTGACACAAAGCCGGCTGCTCAACAGGCAACTCAGCCAAAGAGCGCTCAAAAGTCTGCTAAAGATTCTGTCGAAAAGGTGGAACCAACTAACTCGATAGCCTCGCAAGCGGAGGTTCGAGCAGCGAAGTCCGCTACCCCCAAAAAATCACACAATGACACACCGGCCCCGCGCGAGCGCGAGTCGTCCGCTGCGCGAGCCCAACTGGAAGCGCTGTTTACCGGTGAAAGCGCTGGATTCGATTCGCTGGCACAGAGGCTGGCAATGCTCCCAGGCCTCGTCAGCGCAGCGCTGGTGCCGGCTCTGTTTACCGGCCTGATGCTCTTTTGTATCTATTCCATAGGAATGGCGCTGTGGGCGCTGCCCGCTTCCGTAATGGATGGCAGCTTCGGTGTGGGTACGGTCATCAGTGTGCTGATCAAGCTCCTGCTTACGGTGTTTGTCGGGGCATTGCTGGCATATCCATTTTTTACATCTCGCTGGCGAGTGCTGGCAGAGTCCGAGCAGGCTGTGGGACTGAGCATCCGCAAGTCTGAAGCCCCGGGCTTATTCCTGCTGCTCGAGGTGCTTGAGACAAGGTCGGGGCTGGGTATTGCCGGCCAGCAGCCAGGGCCGAAAAACCTGGCTGTAGCGCGTGGTGCAAAAAGTACGCCGATTGAGGTAACTGCAGGCTCGGATGTCGTTGTGACCCGGCAGCCCGGTGAACCGCGTACCCTGCAGTTGGGACTGGGGGCGGTCGCGACACTGAATGGTGGAGATGTGGTGGCGCTCGTTGCGCGTGCGCTGTCCTATCATCAGGGGCCGCTGATGCGTGCCGGAGTGCACCTTTCAATGACCACAGCACAACGGCTGAAATCCTGGCAGGACGCGCTTGAGCGGGAGGTGACCCTGCTCAGTGTCGAAGATGAGCCAACTGCCGCGCGTATTTCAGCGCTCAACCCTCTACATAAGTTACTTTCGGTTTGCGGACTGGCGCTGGTGCCGGTGCTTGAACGCTTACAGGGCGTGCACCGAGCGACCAGCGGTGCGGTTGCACGCAGGCTGGAAGCCCGCGCAGACCGTGCCGCAGCGCAAATGATTGGCAGCGACGACTTTGCGCAATTTGCCGAGCGATGGAATCAACTGGTGCACGCCGATCTGGTATGCGGCGAGATCAACCGGGAGGCGCAGATTACCGGCAAGCGTCTGGCGGATATTCCGCGCGCCGTACGCTGGCTTTACCGCAATCTGGAGGAGGCCACTCGCACCAGTATCGATATGGCGATGGCCGAAGATACTGATAGTTGGCAGCCGACCGAGCCCGCTGGACACGAGCGGATAGCAGCTGTAGAAGCGCGGCAGCTGTCGGCACTGTTACAGAGAGTCGACTTCTCTGTGCAGAAACTATTTACCGATTTCGATGAGCTCTGTGCGCGCGCGAGCCGCTTGGGAGCGGAGGAGAGCTGCCGGGCGGTAGAGAACAGCCTGTTGCTGACGGCCAGCAAGGAAACCGAAGAGGCGCAGCAGGTCCTGTCCGAGTATTTCAACCGGGTTATCCCGCGGGACTTCCTGCCGTTGCAGGGGCCGCAAAATGCGGAACTGGCGGACCTCGGACTGCAGGACACTATCGACTGGCTGCGCTCGCGTCTGGTGGATCTTCAGGAACAGGAACAGCGGTTGGGGCAGTTGCAGTTGAGTGGTGCCCGAATTCAGTTGGGCGCGGCGCTGGTACGGGCTAACGTTCGGGTGGACTCGCGCCGCTTTGAACTGAGCGGTACCACACCCTCTGCTGCCGAAGCGTCGGCGAAAGACAATCGCGCGCGGGTTCAGGAGTGTATTCAGCAGCGCCAACAATTACACCAGATGTTCTTTCAGCGTATACAGGGGATTGTCTCCGGGTTGAGTGGCGGCGAGCGCGGTGATGCAGATCAGTCGCTGGCACAGCTTCAAGGCTTCGAGCGCATGCGCGAACCGCTCAGCAGTCTCGACCGCTACGGTGACCTGGTGTGCGAGCTAATTGAGTACCTGCCTGGGAATGAGGTCCCCGCGTCGCTGCTGCAAAAATACGCCCAGCTGGCGGTGCAGCAGATTCGCGAGGTGCACAGGATTGCGGTTGAGGAACCTGCGCTTCTGCCGGCGCCATTGCTGGAGAAACTGGCGGCCTGTGGCGCTGGAGATCCGAACGGTGTGGCAGATGCCCGTGGGGGGGATCTGGCTGGAGAGCTGCAGGCGATCGAGCTGCGCTGCAAAAATGCCAGCGCCGTGGTGTGTGAGGGATATCACCTGGCACTGTCGAGTCTGTTGAAGCTGTGCCTGGTGGAGGAGGGGCGCCGCAAGGTGAAACCCCTGCGACTCGCCGGAACGCTGTAATCCCCGACGCTTTACCGTGGATCCGGGCGTCCTGCCCGGAGCCAATCAGCCTCCGGCCAGCTTCACCGTGTAGCTTTTGGCCTCCAGAACGGCCTTGATCTCGTCCCGTTTGTCGCCCTGAATTTCAATGACGCCATCTTTCAGGGCGCCACCGCAGCCACAGCGCTTTTTCAGTTCCGCCAAAAGTAGTTTCAGTTCACTGTCAGTGCCATCCACCCCTCTGACACAGGTCACGCCCTTGCCCTTGCGGCCCTTGGTTTCTCTCTGGATGCGGACGATGCCGTCACCTTGATGGCGCTTTTCTGCCGGTGCGGACTCTTTGATGCGGCCGCGGTCGGTGGAATAAACAAGCCGGTTTTTGTCACTCATAATTGTGCTTTACAGATATCGGTTACTTTCTTGCCGCGCAAGGATAGCCGAAGCGTGTCGGGCAGATAAAGGTTCCGCCGGCAGTTACCTGGCAAGGCCCTACACAACGGGGTTGATTGAAACGGGTCCCGGTCGGCTAAAATGACGGCAATTCCTCCAAGCAAAGACACAAGGAAATGACTGAATGGCCCTGACAGGTGTCCGCAAGCGGCTCAATGAAGTGATATTCGGCACCGACACGCCGGCCGGAAAGTATTTTGATGTGGTCCTTATCTGGACCATCCTTGTCAGTGTGGTGCTGGTTCTGCTTGCTTCTGTTGAGAGCTGGTGGGTTCGCTACGGAGAGATCTTCTTTCGCCTGGAGTGGTTTTTCACCGCACTGTTCACAGTGGAGTACCTGACCCGGATTTACTGCGCAAATGACCGCCGGTCCTATGTGTTTAGCTTTTATGGCGTTGTAGACCTGTTGGCAATCCTGCCCAGTTATCTGGCACTGATATTTACCGGCGCCACATACCTGATGGTGATTCGCCTGTTGCGGGTGCTGCGAATCTTTAGGATCCTGAAACTTGTCCGCTACCTGAGTGACGCCAACCTGCTGGTGCGCTCCCTGTGGCAGGCGCGTCGACGGATCCTGGTGTTTTATTCGAGTGTGCTTGTGCTGTGTATCATTTTCGGCAGCATCATGTTTATTGTGGAAGGCCCGAAACACGGGTTTACCAGTATCCCCAAAAGTATTTACTGGACCATCGTCACCATCACCACCGTGGGGTACGGGGATATCACCCCCCAAACCACGCTTGGACAGGCGATCGCCTCCATGACCATGTTGATCGGTTACTCGATCATTGCGGTGCCTACCGGCATTGTCACTGCCGAACTGGCCCACGAGCTGGGTCGGGAAAAGCAACTGGCGCGGTGCCACAATTGCGGAAGGGCGGGGCATGATGCGGATTCCGAGTTCTGCAAGCACTGCGGGTACAAGCTCGAAGATTTTGAGCCGATTACCGAAAATTGACCCACCCGCGCGCATCGCCTGCGCGCCAGAGGGCGGAGGCGCAAGATAGTCCCGGGGGCTGCTTAACAGCCCCGTTGCTATCCGCTATCCTTGCGCCCCGTTCAACCTGCCGCCTTTTTCCAGAAGGCCGTTCCGCCATCAACTCCTACAGACACTGGTAGCTGCCCCCAATGGATATTCAGGGATACTGCGCACCGGGCTTCGAAGCCCTATTTGATGCCTTCGCCACTAATTTTCGCGATCACGGTGATGTCGGCGCCTCTTTCTGTGCCGTACATCAGGGCGAGGTAATTGCCTCACTGTGGGCAGGGAGTGCAGATCGCGCCGGTACGCGGGTATTTGAAGAAGATACCCTCGCCAACGTGTTCTCCTCCTCCAAGGGGATTCTTGCGCTGATTGCTCTGCAGCAGGTTGCCGCGGGTAACCTGGACCTGGATATACCGGTGGCACACTACTGGCCCGAGTTTGCCGCTGCCGGCAAATCCGAGATCACCGGACGCCAGCTACTCTGTCACCGGGCCGGGGTGATCGCGTTCCGCGAACGGGTGAAGGATGATCTGATTTACGATTGGTCGGCAGCACTGGAACAGGTCGCTGCCACGGAACCCTGGTGGAAGCCCGGCAGCCAGCAGGGCTATGCACCCTTCCTTTATGGATGGACGATCGGGGGGCTGATTGAAAAAGCCAGCGGTCAGCCGCTGATGTCTCTTTACCGTGCCGGTATTGCGGACCCGCTGGAGCTGGATGGCGGCTTCGGTGCCGTTGGCCACCGCTCCTCTGAAATCGCTGACGTTGGCCCCCTCAAGAAACCACTGCCGGAATTACGCGATAACGCTATCGGTCGCTCTATCAAGGAAGACCGCCAGGGGCCAGTGGCTACTGCTTTCACCAATCCGGTGTCGCTGATGATGGGCACTAACGGTGAGCAGTGGCGCGGCGCGTTGATTCCCGCGGCCAATGGCCACTTCAGCGCGAGAGATTTGGCGACCGTTTACGGTGATCTCGCGAGTGAAGATCCCCAGTTGCTGCCGCTGGTATTGCTGCGTGAGGCAACCGAGGAGCAGAGTCGTGGGCAGGACGCCATACTGCAGGCAGATATCGCGTTTGGCTGTGGTTTCCTGAAATCCGCTGGCGCTGAAGATCTGCATTTTGGCAGTGAAGCTGGTTTCGGGCACCCCGGCGCCGGCGGCAGCGTTGGCTTTGCCGACCCGGGTGCGGAGCTGGGATTTGGCTATGTCACCTCTCGTATGGGGCAGAGCCTGTTTATGGATCAGCGTGCAGTTGGATTGAAGAACTGCCTGTACAGCCTGCTTTAAGTGGGCTTATGTACCCAAGAGGTGAACAATGAGTACAGATTATAAACAGATTTCTGCACGAGTGGACGAGCTCGAGACCCGGCTAGCTTTTCAGGAAGACACCCTGGCCGAGCTAAACGATGTGATCGCCGCCCAGGATGCGCAGATTCGCGCCCTGGTACAGCGGGTGAAAGAAATGACAGAGAAATATCAGGACCTGTCGTTTGAAGTGCAAAAGGGCGTCAGTCCGGGCGAGGAAAAGCCTCCTCACTATTGAGCCAGCGGCGAAATCTGCGGCCCAACGCGCCGCTGTTACTAGTTGCCGATATAACACTGCGCGTTTTTCTACCTCAATTTCTGGAAAACCCCGAAATTTCGTTTTTTCTGCCCCCGTGAGACCTTGACAAGTTTTTTTCCACATGAAGGGGGTGCCTGTGAATTTATCTGACAGGTCCGCTTTAGTTGGTACGGAAATGCCGAAAAATGGCGTAAAGCACTGATTTTAAAGGGGTAAAAGTGATGGGCCAAAAAGTGCCCAAATTGCTGGGGGCGAGAGCTTGTGCGGCTTGGGGTGCGCTTTTTCAGATTCATGCACAAAGTTATCCACAGATCTTGTGGAAGAGTGAATTACACCGGATTACACCGGTAGCGCACGGTTTCTGGCTGCAGAGTTTGAAATCACTCGCGTGAATGCCCGAGAAGATTTCACATGAGTGTGGTAGTGGTCATCGTAGTGGGTGGATGAAAGTGTGTGCTGTTTTACCTGCCTCGGCCAGAATGCACAACACGTCAAATTTGGGAAATAGGCGGTAGACCTGTAGAGACTTTGCGCATAGTCTTCGTGCCCATGGCGAACCCGGTTCAGCTTACAGTCAGTTACTGCGAGTGATACTGGGATCAATAGCCGGATATTTCCCCGTTATCAATAAAAGCGTTAGGAGAAGCTTAAATGAAAAAATGGGTAGCAATTCTTGCCCTGGGCTCACTGGTTGGTTGTACCACCCTCGACCCGTACACCCAGGAAAGTAAAACCAGCAATGCGGCTAAAGGCGCAGGTGCTGGTGCTGTCGCTGGCGCCATTATTGGTGCGGCGACCTCTAGTAAGAGTGATCGCAAGAAGGGTGCCATCACTGGCGCACTGGGTGGTGCGGCCATCGGCGGTGGTATCGGCTACTACATGGACCGCCAGGAAATGGCTCTGCGCCAGCGCCTGGAAGGTACCGGTGTACGTGTTCAGCGTGAGGGCGACAACATCCGCCTGATCATGCCGGGCAACATTACCTTCGCGACCAGCCGTTTCGAAATCCGCTCCGATTTCTACGACACCCTGGATTCTGTGGTGCTGGTACTGAAGGAGTTTGATAAGACTGCAATTCGCGTTAGCGGCCACACCGATAGCACTGGTTCCGACGTAACCAATCAGACTCTGAGTGAGCGTCGCGCCGAATCTGTTGCCAACTTCTTTGCTACCCGTGGCGTCGCCGCCGGCCGGGTACAGGCAGTGGGCTACGGTGAGCGTTATCCAATCGCAAGCAATGATTCCGACGCCGGTCGTCAGGCCAACCGTCGTGTGGAGCTGGAATTACTTCCGCTTCAGTAGCAAGATAAGAGGGCGCTTCGGCGCCCTTTTTTATTGCGCGGAATTCACGACAGGGGAAAGCTATGCCGGGTATGTCCTTCCGAGTTCGGGGATGGGGTTCGGTTGGGGGCGCGCTCCGATCAATTCTACTGCTAAGCCTGCTGTCGCCAACGGCGCTGTTGTATGCAGACGAGGTGGATACCGATACCGGCGTATCTTCTGCAGCGCTCGCGAGTGGTTCGCACGAGACAGATGCGGACAGTCGCGCGCGGAATAGCGAGAACGATGGTGGGCCGGAGTTATTGGATGCCGCGGTGCAGGATCGTATAGCAACCTCGGAGCTGGTGGCGCAGGTGAAAATCACTGGGGTTCACCGCATGATCGACAATGCCCTTTCCGAACCGGGTATGGTGGCCATTCTCGGCTATGTGTATTCCGGCGTTACGGAAAAAATCTGGAAAGGGGCGCCTACCAATCTGGTTGCATTCCGGCTGACACTGGATGACTGCGACCGCAAACTCGAGCGGGGCGAACATTATTTGATCTTCGCCAAAGTGGATACTCAGGGGCGTCTGCAGCTCGCCAGTTGCGAAGCTGCCGTGGCGGGTGCCGATGCCGCCGGCCTGTTGGGACAGCTGGACCGCTACTACCAGGGGTAGTCAGCGGGACGGTACCTTTTATTCTTCCATCCACTTGTGCCCGGCACCAGCCGATATAGACCTCCTCTAAATATGCCCCGGTCTAGATAGAACAATAAATACTTGAATGTGGGAACAATGTTCCTTGAATTGCGCCGGTTGAAGATTATTCTTATCAGTATTGGCGCCGCCTTCTTCTACGATGATGGTTTTTGCGAAACCGGTAGCAGCGTCAACCAGTAGCGATAGGGCGCAATAGCCGCAGGGCTACGTAGCCGGAAGTCGTTCCGCTGCAACCACAGGGTTGAGTCCACTCGTTCTGAACTCTCTACAACCGACTAGGGGTCATTGGGTATATGAAGAAATTACTGTTACCACTGATTATTCTGCTGTTAATCATCGGGTACTTTATGTCGCAGAAATCGGACGACTCCGTCGGTGATGCCTACGACAATATGGAGAAACCCGCCAACGAAAGCACAATGCCTGATTCATCCACGCCACCGGACATGGACTCGGATCCGACCATGCCTCAGGAAAGTGATGACGTGGCGCCGACCACCGATGATCCGCAGAGCTCAGACAGCTCCCTGATGGATGAAACCAAAGACGCTGCCCGGGATACCGGTGAAGCGGTCAAGGACGCCGCGGAAGACGCTGGCGACGTGATCAAGGATGCCGCCGATGATGCCGGTGATGCGCTGAAAGACGCTGGTGAGGCGACAAAAGATGCCGCCGAGGACGCCATGGATAAACTTCGTGGCGACGAGGAAAAAACGGATGAGGAGCCCCAGTAGTAAGCACATGATTGCTGGACGTCACCTCGAGAAAAGGCCGCGACTGGTTCGCGGCCTTTTTCTTTTCTACCATTGATAAAGTAGTTACGAATTTGTGTCAGGCGATGATCGAGCACTGTTGGCATCACGACCACGATATTCTGGAAATCCGCCCGGTTGCGGATCTGAAGCCGGCAGAGTTTCGGGCGCTCGCCGCACAGGTGGATCCGGTGATCTGCCAGCACGGTTATCTCCAAGGGCTATTGATCGATGCCCGCCATTACCGGGGTTGGAAAAACTTTGCCGCTCTGGTTTCCCATTGTGTGTTTACCCGCAATCAGCACCGGCACCTGCATCGTATAGCGGTGCTGTCGGACAGTACTTTACTGGGCTTCATGCCGCAGTTGCTGAACCACTTTGTGGCGGCGGAAGTTCGCCCGTTTCCCATTGAGGATGAAGCCGCGGCACTGGAATGGTTGAGCCATCCCGGTTAAATTCCCCGCTTTTAGCGATGGATATCCTCCAGCATGTCTCCCACCATGCCTCAAACCATGCAGTTGGCAGTAACCGCCGCGACGGTAGAATTCTGTGCGCGAGCGGAAGCGCTCGCGGTGCAATTGAACCTCCCGTTTCTCGGTGAATCTCCAGAAAAGCGGATCGAAGATCGGCCTTTTGTGCTCAAGTGTGGGGAGCAGCTGCAACTGTGCGCGACCGGGCGCAAGGCGCCGGGGCCGGTGGCCGTGGATTTTGTCACCGGCGCCGCGGCCCACCGGCGAAAGTTTGGCGGAGGCAAGGGCCAGCAGATCGCCAAGGCAATCGGAGTTCGCAGCGGCTTTTATCCGCAGGTACTGGACGCCACGGCGGGTCTTGGGCGGGATGCATTCGTTCTGGCGTCATTGGGCTGTGAGGTGCGTATGCTGGAGCGGAACCCGGTGGTTTTTGCGCTGCTGGACGACGGCCTGCGCCGACTGCAGGAAGCGGCGCAAACGGATAGCGAGCTGGCTGCCATTGCCGCAAACATGCGGTTGGAACCGCGTGTAGAAAGTGCGGCTGCGTGGCTGGCACAGCAGGGGGCAGAATCAATCCCGGTGATTTACCTGGACCCAATGTTTCCCAGTCGTGAAAAAAGCGCAAAGGTGAAAAAGGAAATGGTCGCGTTCCACCAGTTGGTGGGCAGCGACGAGGACGCAGACAGTCTGTTGGCACCGGCGCTCGCTGCCTGTTATTACCGCACCGTAGTCAAGCGACCGCGCCTGGCCCCTGATCTTGCGGACACGAAACCGAACCTGCGTTTCGAGGGAAAGTCCGGTCGCTTTGATGTGTATACCCGGCACGGAGTGCCTGGCTAGCTTCAACGTCAGCAGTTGACGGCATTTACTGCCAGTCCACCAAGCGACGTTTCCTTGTATTTGCTCTGCATATCGATACCTGTCTGGCGCATGGTCTCTATCACGCTGTCCAGCGGGACGATATGTGCGCCTGTTCCGCGCAGGGCGAGGCGGGCGGCATTGATGGCCTTCACGGCGCCCATGGTATTGCGCTCGATACAGGGTACCTGGACCAGTCCGCCGATGGGGTCGCAGGTCAGCCCCAGGTTGTGCTCCATACCGATCTCGGCGGCGTTTTCGATCTGCTGGTTACTGCCCCCCTGAACGGCGGCCAATCCGGCGGAAGCCATTGAGCAGGCGACACCAATCTCCCCCTGGCAGCCCACCTCGGCGGCGGAAATCGATGCATTTTTTTTGAACAACATGCCAATGGCGCCAGCGGTGAGCATGAATTCCACTACCTGATCCTTCAGGTCGCCGTGCTCTTGCGGGTCATGCACAAACTGGACGTAGTAAGCGATGGTGGCCGGAATGACCCCGGCGGCTCCATTCGTGGGGGCGGTAACAATGCGTCCGCGCGCTGCGTTTTCCTCGTTTACAGCCAGTGCGAACAGGCTCACCCAGTCCAGGATCGACAATCCCTGACGCCGCTCCTCGTCACTTTGCTTGGAGAGCTCCCGGTAGTGCTCCTCGGCGCGTCGACGCACGCCCAGCCCCCCGGGTAAAACGCCACTCTGATGACATCCCCGCTCAATGGAAGCTTCCATCACTTCCCAGATATGCCACAGGGCATCTTTGATTTCCTGTTCGCCGCGGAAGGCTTTTTCATTTTCCATGGCCAGCTCGGCTATGGTCCAGCCGTGCTGTTCGCACAGTGACATCAATTCTTCGGCGGAGCTGAAATCGTAGGGGAGCAGGGTGGCGATCTGTTCGCGATTTTCAAAATCCTCTTCCGACAGGACAAAGCCGCCGCCAATGGAAAAGTAGCTGCGCTCAAACAGACATTCATCGCCGGCAAACGCCTTGCAGGTCATGCCGTTGGAGTGCTGGGGCAGGAATTCCTCCTTGTGGAACAGCAGGTCGCGCTCTCGTTCAAAATGGATTGCGCGCAGCCCATTCAGAATCAGCTGCTGGTGCTTGTCGATGCCTGCGAGCCGTCCGTCAATCGCGTCCACATCGATGGTATCCGGCGCTTCGCCTTCCAGGCCCATTAGCACTGCCATGTCGGTTCCGTGGCCTATACCGGTGAGGGCCAGTGAGCCGTAAAGATGCACCTCTACACGCTCGGTCTTGGTCAGGTCGCCGCGCTCTTCCAGATCGCACACAAACTGGCGCGCTGCCACCATGGGACCGACGGTATGGGAACTGGACGGGCCGACGCCTATTTTGAACAGCTCGAAAACACTGATGCTCATGGGGATCCTGAAAATTTTCGCCAGAAGTGTCTGCGCGGAATCCGCGCCGACAGAGTCAGATATAAGTGTAGTTGTGGGGATGCTGTCTCCTGCACAACGTGCATGGGAAAGCGATGCCGTACACGTTCGCTGAAGGGCCTGGGCTGTGCAATACGGGGGCGGTAAATCGAGATTTTATTTGGTGCAGCCTGCGGGCCGTGCAACAAACCACTGATTTGCTGCCGGCTGGCGCAGGGAATACTGGTGTCAGGGGGCGATGGCGGTGATGGTGGCGCGCAGTGGAGCGGGGTGGCCCTCTATGGTTTTGCTGTGGTCTGCAGGGTCCAGGAAGTCCACCAGGGATTCAAATCGCATCCACTCGGTACTGCGCTGTTCTTCGAGCCTGGTGTGGTCAAGATCGACGGTTTTCACGTCCACAAAGCCGGTTTTGCGCAACCAGCTTTCCAGAGTGGCGGTGCTGGGGAAGAACCAGACATTGCGCATCTTGGCATAGCGATCTACGGGAACCAGGCATTCGCCGAGCCCGCCGTCGATAACCAGGGTTTCCAGCAGCAGCTGGCCGCCGGGACGCAGGGTATCTTTCAGTTCGCGCAGGTGATCCAGGGGAGATCGGCGGTGGTACAGCACGCCCATAGACAGGGTGGTGTCAAAAGCGCGCAGATTGGCGGGTAGGGCTTCGATACCTACAGGTACCACATCCACGGGCTTTTCCAGGCCGAGATATTTTTTCAGTGCGTAAAACTGCGCTACAAACTTGGCGGAGGGATCGATGCCAATCACCCGTCGCGCACCGGCACCGAACTGTCGCCAGCAGTGATAGCCGCTGCCACAGCCGACATCGAGGACCAGTCGGTTTTTCAGGTCATCGAGATGGGGGGCCACCCGGTCCCACTTCCAATCCGAGCGCCACTCGGTATCGATAAAAATATCAAACACCGTCCAGGGTCCTTTGCGCCATGGATGCAGCTTGTGCAGCTGGGATTCGAGCAAGGCCTTCTGTTCGGCGGTTGCGTCTGCACCGGTACCGATACGCACTTCGCTGCCGATCTCTGTGGTCGATGGCAGTATATCGGGGAGCGCGTCCAGAGCTGCCTGCCAGTCGGGCAGGTCGCCCCAGCGCGCCGGATTCAAGTTGTCGGCGATCTGTTGGGGCAGGGAGGTGAGCCAGGGGCGCAGGGCAGGGATATGCTGCAGCCCGGAGTAGAGCGGTGTGTAGTCAATCATGGGTACTGCTCAGGCATCCCGCTGCTTGATGGCAATCAAGGATGCGAAATTGAAACACTGGAACCAGACATCGACGCTGCTGAAGCCGACACTTTTCAGGCGGGTGCGGTGGTCGAAGAGGGTCTCCGGGATGAGTACGTTTTCCAGGGCACTGCGTTTCTGGGCAATTTCCAGTGCGCTGTAGCCATTGGCGGCCTTGAACGAGTGGTGCAGGTCGATCATCAGTTCCTGGTGATCGTTGTCCGAGAACGCCACTTTTTCCGACAGGATCAGCACGCCACCCGGGCGCAGGCCGTCGTAAATTTTCTGCAGAATTTCTTCGCGCTCACTGGTGGGAATGAACTGCAGGGTGAAATTCAGCACCACAACAGAGGCATTCTCCACCTCGACATTCTGCAGGTCATCGCATACCAGATGCACCGGAATTTGTGCGCTGTCGGCGGCGAGCACGGTACGGGCCCGCTCGATCATCGCCGGTGAGTTGTCCACGGCGATGATTTCACAGTCTGCCGCCGGAATGCGGTGACGCATTGCCAGCGTCGCCGCACACAGGGAGCTGCCCAGGTCATAGCAGCGACTGCCTGCCTGGGCGTAGCGCTCGGCGAGGGTACCGATCATGGCCACAATGGTGGTGTAACCGGGTACCGAGCGTTGGATCATGTCTGGAAAGACTTCTACCACCGACTGATCAAAGCTGAAGCCGGCGACTTCTCCCAGCGGTTTGGAAAAAATATCGTCTTTCTTGCTCACTGCGGTTTTCTCGCCGTTCTCGATTTATCGTATGTCTTCACAGTTTTTCTTCGTGCAGATCCAGCGCCAGTCCCGCGTCGCGTCCCTGACTCCCGGTGACTACCGCGGTGCTGGCTTTTTCCGCCTGCAGGTAGGTTTTCCCCACCCGCTGCAGATCCATCAGGCTGACCTCGGAAACCTTGCGGCGGAACTCCTGGCGAATGGCATGGGTGCGGCCATACAGGTTGGAATGGAAGGCCTTTTTGGCTTCGCCGGCGGGGGAGCCCGGCTTGTCCATGCTGCCGACCACGCCGAGGATGGCTTCTTCTACCTGTGATTCATCGTGAGTTTCATTCAGTAGCCATTCCACCGACGCATCGAAGTCCTGCAGAGTTTCTGCCATACGCGGATCGCGGTATGAGTAGAAACGGAATGCGCCAATGTTGACGTCGTGGCTGGCACCGCCACCGTAGGCGCCGCCCTGTTCGCGGATGGTGCGGTGCAGGTAACCGTTGCGCAGGAACCCGCCCAGTACTGCCAGAGCCGGGGCATCGTCATGTGACATCGGCACGGTCGGATAGGCTTTGGAGCAGAAGTTGACCTGGCTGTTGGCCAGCCACACTTCCTGGATTTTACGCGGGGTAAACGGTGCTTCTTCCCGATTGGTCGTTGGCTCGCTGCTTTTCGCCAGCGGGCTCAGTGCCGCGGTAAAGTCTGCCAGGCGATCCTCTTCCCCGACCACCAGGAACTGGCGGTTGGCATTGAGGATTTTCTGGTGGATCGCACTGAACTGACCAGCCAGGGCTTCCAGCCCCTGGTTACTATCCAGGCTTTTGACCAGGGCCTTGAGCTGGCGCAGGCCGAGCAGGCCGCCAGACTCGTGTCCTTCCCAGGCTGCGCGGTTGAACCCGGCACTGGCGGCCGCCATGGCGAGGGCGTGTCCACTGCCGACAACGGACTGTTCGCGGCGCGCCAGGGTTTGTAGCAGCAGTTCCTTGATGCGCGGCAGCTCGTCAAAGCGCACCTGCTCCATGGTGGCCTGCATCAGTTCGGTGAGTCCCGCCTGGTTTGCAGCCAGCGCTTTGCCGGAGAGGATAAAGTGACCGGATTGGCTGTCCAGATCGTCAAGCTTGGTGCGGTGGCTGGTAAAGCTGTGCAGGGAGCCCGCCACGGCGGCCTGCCACTGCTGGACTTCCAGATAGTTCTTGTCGCCGAGACCCAGCTCGCTCAGTGTCTGGCAGTAGTAGGGCACCAGGACGCGCTCTTCGTCGGTAAAATCCGGCAGCGTTGCAACCAGCTGCTGGTATACCAGCCCGTTGGTGCCGGCACCGTAGCGGGTCACCCGGGTATTGTTCAGCTCGATTTTTTCCCCTTCTACCTTGGGCAGTTCCGCGGGAATATCCTCTACACCTACCTTCGGCAGGATCGACTCATCGTCCTTGCGCAACTGGCGTTCTGCGAGGGCTTTGGTTGTCTGGATGATCTGCTGTTTCTCGCCATCCGTGAGTTCCGCTTTGAGTTGTGCAAGGCGGGCTTTTTCCGCCTGCTCCTCACGGACAGCCAGCTCGGCGTCTGGCGACAGTACCAGGCGCACACGGTGCTGGTTTTCCAGCAGTAGCTGGCGCGCAGCATTGGCGATAAATTTGGGGTCCTGGATTTGCTCGCGGAGTTTTTCCAGTGCGGCATCAATGTTCAGCAGACCGATGGCATCGCCGCGGTGAGTAGCGCCGGTGAGTGCGGTAAGGATCAGCTGTAGACCGTAAGGGTAGCCGTCACCACCAATTTCCCGCTGCTGTAGTTCCAGCTGGTGGAGTGCGGCGGAAACCTGATCGTAGGGCACGCCGTTTTCTGCAACGTCTTCGAGTACCTTGAGCACCTGTTGTTCCAGCTCGTCTGCACGCTCCCGTTCGCTACCCTCGATACCGCAGACAAACACCAGCTCGCGCTGGGAGTCGTCGAGGCCGCAGAGGGGGGAGGGGGAGTGGCCGAGTTCAGTTGTCTCCAGAAGGTGCATCAGCGGCGAGGCACTGTTGTCCAGCAGAACACCCGACAGCAGGTGTGCGGTCAGCGCCTGTTCCAGGTCGGTAACGTCGCCGAGCAGCCAGCCCAGGACGATATGGGTTTTCTCATCCAGGGACTCTTCGCCGGAAAGCGGATACTTTTCTTCTACTCGCACCGGAGCGCTGTACAGTTTTTCCCGACCCACTTCCACGGTTTTGTGGAGTTGGTCGAATTTGTGCAGGGCTTTTTCTTCGAAGATTGCCTGATGCTCTGCTGCCTCTATATCACCGAAGGTCATGAAGATGGCGTTGCTCGGGTGATAGTGAGTGCGGTAGAAACTCACCAGCTGATCGTAGGTGAGGTCGGGGATATCCGCGGGCTCACCACCGGAATTGAAATGATAGGTGGTGGTGGGGAACAGATATTTGCTCAGTTTCTGCCACAATTGGGAGGTGACAGAACTCATCGCGCCTTTCATCTCGTTGAACACAACGCCTTTGAATACCAGATCACTGTCCGCGTTGTCCGGGTCGGCAAATTCCAGGCGGTGTCCTTCCTGGGCGAAATCCAGAGGATCGAGACGGGCGAAAAACACCGCATCGAGATACACGTCCAGCAGGTTATCGAAATCCTTGCGGTTCTGGCTGGCGAACGGATAGGCGGTCCAGTCGGAGCTGGTGAAGGCATTCATAAAGGTATTGAGTGAACGCCGGATCATCATGAAGAACGGGTCGCGCACCGGGTATTTGTCACTGCCGCAGAGGGCGGTGTGTTCGAGAATATGGGCGACGCCGGTGGAGTCTTCGGGTACGGTGCGCAGCGCAACCAGGAATACGTTCTCCGGGTTGTCGGCGGCAATATGCAGATGCTGCGCGCCGGTACGGCGATGACGGTACTCTTCCACACGTACGCCGAGGGACTCGATCTCGGCACTGGTAATCGGCTCAAATGCGGGGTGTACGTTGCTCAAAAGACTGCTCCAATGGGTAAGTTGCAGTTGCCGGGACTGGCTCGGGTTGGGTCCCGGCAAAATCGGCGGCCATTTTAGCGCTCCGGATGGGCGAAATGACAGGGTTGACAGGAGAGTGTTGACACCTGCGCCATCGGTGCGAAACTTCGGCCTTTATTCTTTGACGCAATAAATGTAGTCGAAAGGGGGATGTGCGTTGAACTGGATGGACTATGCGAGCCTGGCAGGGTTTTGCCTGATTTGGGCTGGCTATACGGTGTTTGCCCGCCGCAAAGCGAAAACGGCGTGGTGCCTGGCGTCCTCTATGCAATGGTATCGGGTCGAGTGGATGTTGCGCATGTTGGAACGGGATATGCGTATGCCGGATGCGGCCATCCTCAGCAACCTGGAGCGGGTCATCGGTTTCTTCGCCTCCACCAGCATCCTGATCCTGGCAGGTCTGGTTACGGCACTGTCCGCAAACAGTGCCGCGGTGGAAGTGCTTAGCAGCCTGCCTTTTGCCCAGACCACTACGGTGGAGCAGTTTGAGATCAAGGTCATGGTGCTCATCGTGATCTACATCTTTGCGTTCTTCAATTTCACCTGGTCTCTGCGCCAGTACTCCTTTGCCAATGTATTGCTGGGGGCGGCGCCCGCAGTGGATGAGGAGGAGGTGACCCGAGAGGAGCGTCGCCGCTACGCGATCAGTGCTGCAAAAGTGATCGATCAGGCGGGGCACAGCTACAACTACGGTTTGCGCTCCTTCTATTTCTCCATGGCGGTGATGGGCTGGTTCGTACATCCCATCCTGTTCGTTTTCGGCTATCTGGCGGTCATATGGGTGCTTTATATGCGGGAATTCCGCTCGCGTACCCTGCAGGTCATCCTTGCCGCGGAAGGGCGCTCATTGGATCAGGTGCGGGACAAGTAGCCAGAGATGAAGCAAATTGTTAGCACGTGGACACGCCGTGGGTGACCGGAACTTTGATGATCTCGCAGAGCGCTTCAAAAGGCGGATTTACGGCGGCCTGAAAGGGGATATCCGCCTTGCGGTACTGAACCGGGACCTGGCTCCGACCCTGAACTCTGATCAGGCCGATGGAGCGCGCCGGATACTCAAAGTGGTGGATGCGGGTGGCGGGCAAGGACAGTTTGCCCTGGATCTGGCTGCCGCCGGGCATCAAGTCTGGCTCACCGATATTTCTGCGGCAATGCTGGAATTGGCCAGGGAACAGGTAGCTGTACGTGAGCTTGAAGGGCGCGTGCAAACCTTGCAGTTGCCGCTGCAGTCGATCTCTTCCGATGCGCGCATACCCGCCGCGGACCTTTTGCTATGTCACGCGGTGCTGGAGTGGCTCGAGGCGCCGCAGCAGGCGCTGGTGCATCTGGCTGAGAGTCTCCAACCTTCCGGATACCTTTCCCTGACTTTCTATAATCGTCGCGCGTTGGAGTTTCGCTTGCTGCAGCGCGGGAGCCTGCGTCAGCTGGATCGCAATCGACAAAGTGGTGACTGGGGCGGGCATCCGGGAAGTTTGACCCCGAAAAACCCGCTGTTGTCGGAAGAAGTCATGGGATGGGTGGAACAGGCGGGGCTGTCTGTTGTGGCCCACAGTGGTATTCGCTGTTTCCACGATTTCATGACGCCGGAAATGCGCGACAAGCTGCCGACGGAAGCCATTGTCGAGAAGGAGCTGACTTACTCCCGTATCGATCCCTATCGACAGCTGGCCCGCTACGTACACCTGCTGTGCCGGCGGGCCTGAAATTACTGACCGTCGAGCTGTTTCAGCAGCAGGGCCTTGGCGGCATTGATACGGGAGGCGAGGTAGTCGTTGCCGCCGCGATCGGGGTGAAACTTCTGGATCAGCTTGCGGTGCGCACCGATGATTTCTTCGCGGCTTGCATCGGCGGATACGCTCAGGATCTTGCGCGCTTCTTGCAGGGTTAACTGGGGCTCATGGGGCCTCTGGCTCGCGCCGCCCGCACCGGACTGCTGTTGTTGTCCGTCCTCTTCCCGGTCTGCTTTATTTCGCTCTGCCTTGGCTTGTGCGTGCTTGGCGATCAGCGGCGCTATCCAGGGAAGGTGCCGCCCGAACATGCGCCAGAGTCGGTTTACAATCGGCAGTACCACCGCCACTGCGGCGCCGACCCAGTGCAGGCGTCCTGTAATAGCGAGTAGGACAGCAGCCAGTGCCAGGGCAATCAATACCCACTGAATGATGAGTTTGCGCCGCTGTTCCGGCGGGCTGTATTTGAATTTCTGGATTGCCAGCCAGGCGAAAATACCGACGGCAATTAACAGGATCATGCGGCCCAAGGTGTGCTGCTCCCGGGTGATTCGACTACGTTAGGCCGCAAGCGTATCAGATGTCGATACGAAAGCCGACGGCCATAAAGTCATCAACCACCGGCTGTGCCACCTCGTTACTGGCGTCGACGGCATTTTCCCAGTAAAGCCGAACACGTTCGTTCCAGCGGTACTGGAACCCGAGGTAGTACTGAGCCAGTTTGTATCTGTCACCGCGTACGAGTGCAGCTTCAAACCCAGGATCATCCGAAACCAGGTAATTGTGCCCGCCGTATACGGAATAACAGTTATCGCGGCCCCACGTATAACTGAGGAATGACTCGGATCCTTTGGCATCGAAAAAGTTGGTGATACCGACAACGGAACCGGGGGGAGCCAGCTCGTTGTTCTGGGAGCGCTGGAATACCACTGCACCGTAGAACCCTTTGGCAAAGGCTTGCTGGCCGTAGTACATGCCCAGGGCGGAGGTCCAATCGTTACTACTGGCGCTGAACGCGTATTCATCGGTGATCAATATGGGCTCGTCGCCCGAGATGTCGTAGAGCAAGCCGTCGCTGCTCGAAATATCCAGTTTTACCCGATTGAACGCAGCGCCGATAAAGAAGCCGTCACCGATATCGGCGCGGTAAACTGCTGCGATACCGTGGCTGAGGCCGTACTCGCAGTCTCGCGGCGGGCACACGAGTCGAGTTTCGGGTGTCAGTTCAACGTCAATTTCCAGTTGGGCCACATGCTGTGCGGCCTGAAGGCCAATCTTGAACTCGCCTGCTTCAAACTCCCATGCTTTGCGCCATGCGAAAGCGCTATCTGCGCGTCCGGTGCCGGTTACGCCACCGTCTGTGCCCAGACCATAAGTACCGCTGGCGAGGCCACCGGACACGTTGAACCAGTCAGTGATATAGGTGACTTCGTAATACACACCCCACTGTTTGCCGGCAGAAAACTCGCCCCACTTCGGGTGCTTGGCAAAGGCATGCCCCTGGCGGAGGAAGAGCGACTGGTTTCTGTCCCCTGGCGCCGCCTGCTGGTCGCCCTGAATCACGATGTTCTGGGCAGAATTGATGGCTGCAACACCCCATTCCAAGTTGAAGCCGGTGTCCCAATTGTCGTAGGCCGGTACGTTCAGACCGAAGCGGATGCGCGAGGCGCCGTTCTGCATGCTGGTATTGCCCATGGTGTTGACCATGTGGGCGGTAAAGTAACCCTCCATATAGAGAGTGACTTCGTTTGATTGGTAAATGGGCACCGCATTTGCATTTAGCGCCGCAGCGCCAAGGGCGCTGGCCAGCAATGTTCTGCGGATACTTATTGTCATGTCTGTGCTCTCGCTTGCCGATCCGAAGGGAGAAGCCAAACGGCTTCGGGGAACACCCTGCGGCGGTTCCACCGAAAGTGGCCCTCATGCAAAAGTAGACCAGATAGCCAAGACGATCCGCTCGATTGGTTACACTTCGCAGAAATGGCAGAGGCTGCATTTTTTTTGTAGAAAGCTCCGCAGTGGAATCGTGCTACCTTCAGTGCGGTTCCGGTTGAAAAAATCGATTGAAACGCCATCTAAGTGGGCAAGTCATCAATGGAGGGGGTAGATCCTTGGCAGAAAGCAATTCTCTCAGCCGTCAGATGTTTGGATTGACCGTGCGGAAAAATGCGCACCCCGATATGCGCCGCTTGCGGCGCGAGGCAGGAGACGCGAGCCTGCACGGCAACAAATTCTGGAAGAGTTCCTGCCTCACCATGGACTATCTGAAGCGGCACCCACTGAAAAAGGGCGCGAGGGTGTTGGATCTCGGCTGTGGCTGGGGTTTGGGTGGGATCTTCTGTGCCAAGGAGTTTGGCGCAAAGGTGACTTCCCTCGACGCGGACCCCAGCGTATTTCCCTTTGCCGAATACCACGCTGAGCTCAACGACGTCAGCATCACTACCTGGCAGTGCCGCTACGAGAAAGTAACCCAGGCTGATCTGGCGGAGTTTGACGCGGTGATCGGCACGGATATCTGCTTCTGGGACAAGCTGGAGGGGCTATTGTACAACCTGACCCGCCGTGCCATGCGTGCCGGAGTAGGGCGGGTCATGCTGGTGGACCCGGGACGCCCCCCGTTTCGGCAGCTCGCCGAGCGCGCCGAGGAAAAACTCGACGCCCAGTACTTCGAGTGGCAGACTCAGCGCCCGATGAAGGCCAGCGGCTGTATTATGCTCGCCGGTGAATAACCAGCTTGCTGTGTGGCATATACGTTAGAGGTTAAAACTGATGCATTACGACAAGACCCAGATCCCTACCGCCAATGAGGCGCTTCCCGGCCGCCCTGAGGCGATGCCTATCAGTGGCAAACATTTCGTATCCGGCCACTCCATGGTTGCGCCGTTTCCCGAGGGTATGCAGCAGGCGGTGTTCGGCATGGGCTGCTTCTGGGGCGCAGAGCGTTTGTTCTGGGAAATCGAGGGCGTGTATGTCACAGCCGTGGGTTATGCCGGCGGTCACACCCCCAACCCGAATTATCAGGAAGTCTGCAGCGGCGGAACCGGGCATGCGGAAGTGGTGCTGGTGGTATTTGACCCGAGCAAGGTGAGCTTTGAAGAGCTGCTGCGCCGTTTCTGGGAAGAACACGATCCGACCCAGGGTATGCGCCAGGGCAATGATCTCGGTACCCAGTACCGGTCCTGTATTTATACCTATGGCGAGGAACAGCTGGCCGAGGCGCAGGCGTCAGAGCGAGCTTTCCAGCAGGCGCTGGCAGAGAAGGGCTTCGGTGCGATTACCACTGAAATCCAGCCGGCGCCCACGTTTTATTATGCGGAGGAAGATCACCAGCAGTACCTGGCCAAGAATCCGGGTGGCTACTGTGGTCTTGCCGGGACCGGCGCCTGCCTGCTGCGCTGATCAGGCCGATGCGGTGCGCGGATGCAAAATATGCGCGCACCAATCACTCCAGCTACCCGGATACAGCTGCGCTTTGCGTCCAATCAGATGCAAGGAGAAGAGGTTTACGCAGGCAGTAACCCCGGATCCGCAATAACACACGATGTCATCGTCTGCCGGAATCGACTGCCAGTTTTCGCGCAGCGCCGGCAACGGCTTGAGAAACCCCTCATCGTCGGTCACTGCCTGCCAGGGCTTGTTGATCGCCCCCGGAATATGTCCTGCAATGGGATCGATGGGCTCTTCATTCCCAAGAAAACGCTTGGTGTCCCGCGCGTCGACCAATTGCCAGGGCGGATTGTCCAGTCGGGGGTAGAGGTCATCATAATGCAGCAATTCATTTGCGCGGGCGGCAGCTGTAAAGTCGCCAGTGCACGGCGCTTCCTCTTCACCATGTGCCAGCGGCAAGCCGGCGTTTTTATAGGCGCTGAAGCCGCCATCTAAAATAGCGACCCGGCTGTGACCAAAGTGTCTCAGCAGCCACCAGGCGCGTGCGGCAAAAGCGAAGCGCTGATCGTCGTACACGACCACTTGGGTGTCAGAGGAGATACCCACAGAGCGGGCAAATTCGGTGAACTGGCTTGCTGTGGGGAAGGGGTGGCGGCCACCGTAGCGTTCACAGGGGGCAGAAAGGTCCCTGTGCAGGCTGGCGTAGTGTGCGCCGGGGATATGTTTGCCGAAGTAGGCGTCTTCTCCGGCGTCGGTATCGGCCAGATCATAGCGGCAATCGAGAATGACCAGTTGACCATTCCCTTGCTCCTGTTGGCCCTGCAGCTCGGCCAGCTTGGAGACTTCAATCACACCCTGATAGTTCATAGCTACTGCGTTTTATAGTCGTTATGAGGCTCAAATTAAGCCCCGCGATGCCATTTGTCCAGCGCCTCGTTGCAGGAAATTGTAACGCGGGTTCGCAGTAGCGGGCGCCAATGAGGTCGTCATTCCCCGCGCCCGCGCTTACTGGGCTTCCGAGTAGCGGCTGCCCGCTGGTGACGTATGGCTGCGCTGCTGCTCCTCCTCCAGTGCCCGCTGTGCTTCCAGATCCGCAATCTGTTTTTCCAGCTCCGCCTTTTGCGCGAGCTCTTGCTTGCGGCACTCGACGGCAGCTTCCACCACCGGCTGCTGTGGACTGTCCAGAAAGCTGGCGGCTGCCTGTTCTGCGCAATCGCTGGCAGAGATCACGTCGTGTGCCAGCTTCGGGAATAGCAGCCACTGGTGGTTGGGCAGCTTTTTACGGGCCCGGTCCGCATCCGCCGCAGCGAGCACCGGGTCCAGGGCGCCGTGCATGACCAGCGTTGGCACCTGTGTTTTGATGGCGCGTGCCTCGAGCAGTGGGGCCGAGGGAATCGCCCAGATGCGACACTGCATCTGCATCATATCGATATCAGAACGTACCGATCCTCCCAGAATGCCGCTGCTGGCGGCCGCTTGCCGTGCCAGGTCAAAGTCGACGAAGGGTGCCTCTTCATAACAGAAATGGCTTATACCCGCCGCATCGCCAAAGTTCGGGTCGAGCACCAATCCCATAAAACTGGCGATGGCTGGTTTAAGCAGTTCTGCCTGATCGGATTCGAGTTCCTCGATAATGGCCGGGAGCTCCGCGTAAAACTGTTCGCTGTACAGTGCCTGGAACAGCACCCGCAGGAGCCGCTGCCCACTGAGTACAAAGGGATACTGCTCACCCGGATGGATCTTGCCGGTTTCGACGGTGAGCGGGGTTTCGTCGAGCTTGTCCACCAGGCTCTCGAGACGTCGCTTGAGATCCGGGTAGCGCTTATTGCACTCGTCGTCTTCGCTGCAGTAGTCAATGCCGCGCTGGTAGGCCGCGATCACATCTTCGGGTAGTTGTTGGGTATAAATAATGTCGGGGAACACGGCGCTGTTGAGCACCATGGCGCGCACGGACTCGGGGAAGTCGCGCGCAATGGTGAGGGCATAGCGGCTCGCGTAAGACACGCCGTAAAGGTTCAGCTTGGGTACGCCCAGAGACTGCCTTAATGCTTCCACATCCTGGGCTACCGTCGCGCTGTTGTACTGGGCGAGGTCGGCAACCTTGCTCAGTCGGCTGTAGCAGCGCTCCATGCTGTAGCTAAACACCCGGGCCTCTTCGTCGGTGCTGAGGTCGCGGGTGAAGGCGAGGTCGGCATCCTTGATGAACTCATCACAGGCCAGCCTGGGCTGCGCCATACCGGTCCCGCGCGGGTCGATGACGATCAGGTCGCGCCCATCCTGTACCGACATGCCGGCGTAATTGAACCACAGCCAGTCACTGGCATTTTCGGGCTCCAGACCCATGCTGGCGCCGGGGCCTCCGGCACCCAGATGGAGCAGGGGATCCTTGTCTGGATCGCTGATTTCCGCGTAAAAGCGCACCACCGGGAACTGGATTTTGCGGCCTTCCGGCTCCGCGTGGTTTTCCGGCACTTCCATCATGAAGCACTGACTGGTCGGCCAGCTGGGTTCGGTATCAAACCAGCAGGGCTTGGGGATCAGGCGATTGGGGGACGCCGTCTGTGCAGATTTTCCTGCAGTATCCTCCCGAGAGCAGCCGGTATTCACCAGCAGGGTCAGTGCCGTGAGCACCGGTAGTAATACACGCAGTGTGTCAGAGGGGCGTAAGGCGGAAAAACGTGGGGGCATAGTTGTGTTGTCTGAGTGGGTAACCGTGACCACTGGTGCTATTGCTCGGGGCGGATGCGCGCGATAGGCGCTGAAAGGTTCCAGCGCAGTGCCGCGAGTCGTATCCCGAGCGTTACCAGGACTGCTAGGGCTACCACGGCTTCACCGGGTAGCGCGTCAATGTCGTCCAGTATCACCAGAGCGGCGGCGCCGCTCAAGGCCGCGGTGGCATAAATTTCCCGTCGTAGGAGCAGGGGGATGTCGCCGCACAGGATGTCCCGGATCAGGCCACCAAAGGTGCCGGTCATTACCCCCATAACAATGGCGATGGCGGGGGTGTGGCCGAGATCCAGTACTTTCTGGGTGCCGATAACCACAAATACCGCCAGGCCGGCGGCATCGGCCACCATCAGCAGGCGCATTGGCACCTGCAGGTATCGAATCATGTAGAAGCTGACCACCCCGGTGGCCGCGGCGATCCAAAGGTAGTAGCTGTCTGAGAGCCAGAAGACGGGGACATTGAGGATGATATCGCGCAGGGTGCCACCACCAGTGGCAGTGACGCAGGCCAGCACTACCGCGCCAAACAGGTCCATCTGCTTGTGACCGGCAGCCAGTACGCCGGTGAAAGCAAAGATGGCGATGCCGATCAGGTCACACCAGTGCAGTAGTTGTTCCATAACACCCAGCTTTAGCTCTCAATTGGAATTCGTCATCTGGCCAGGTGGTGTATCCAGATGCTAAGGAGCTGATGCCGGGTATAGCCTTGTGAGACCTTCACCGCCATGGATGG